>JBLYYU010000508.1:0-4532 GCA_048550275.1 Polyangiales bacterium | reverse complement strand
AGACGCAGCTCACGAAGGCGCGCGCCGAGACGCTCCCCATCGATGGCGATGTCGCCTTGCCCGTTCGTCATGTCGGAGGCGCGCATCGACGCCAGCGTAAGCTGAGAAACCGCACCGCTTTCGAAAACCAGTGTCGCTTTGGTCGCACTCGGATCAATCGTGATGCTCGAGATTTCCGAACCGTCGTCCGATGCGTCAATCGGACGTGACTGAAGTGATGCGTCCCCGTTGCCGAGTACCACCAGTACTCCATCGCTTGCTGGCGAGACCGTTACGAACTCGAGACGCATGTGTCGTCGTCGATCCGATCGTCTCTTGATGACTGCGGCGATGCGCGAGACGTCCTCCGAGTCCGCGGTGACGAGACCGTCGCAAAGCTCCACGACGATGTCTTCGATCGTGTCGTGGCCGCGCTCGACATGAGCGACCGGTAAGACGTTCGATGCGCGGACGAAGCCGAGCGTTGACAAGAGCTCTTCCGAATCGAGCTGAGCACCGTCGACATCGACGACTACCGCGTCCACTCCATTGACTGCGTTGGAGAGATCGCCAGGTGCGACGACTTTGGTTTCGACGGCATGCTTGCGCAGAGCTTCTCGCCACTGCTGCGCGACTCGTTCGCGCTCCGTCAACAATGTCACGCTGGACGTCATCATTCCTCCGAGTAGCGGGAGCGATGAGCTTTACACTCCCAGCCGAAGAAGCTCAACCGTGTATCACTGCAAAGTGCGGCACGGTTCTTGTTTGCTGTTTTCGGACACAGCCCGCGGTTGACACTCGACGGCCCCTTTGCTACCCACGTTCGCCTTCCTGCCGGGTGGCAACTCTTTGTTCAGTTGAGGGGACCACCGATGTTCAAGTCGACCTGCGTTTTCACCGGAAACTCAAATCCGGCCCTTGCCGAGAAAATCGCCAACTACCTCGAATTGCCGGTTGGGCGCGCTCGCGTCTCACGCTTTTCCGACGGTGAGGTCTTCGCCGAGATTCAAGAGAACGTCCGAGGTGTCGACGTTTACTTGATTCAATCGACCTGTGCGCCCGTGAACGACAACCTGATGGAGCTTCTGGTGATGATCGACGCCCTTCGGCGCGCGTCCGCCGGCTCGATTACGGCCGTCATCCCCTACTACGGATACGCAAGGCAGGATCGAAAGGCTGCACCGCGCACCCCGATCACTGCGAAGTTGGTCGCTGACTTGCTCACCTCGTCCGGCGTCGATCGAGTGGTTTCGATGGATCTGCACGCAGGTCAGATTCAGGGCTTCTTCAACAAGCCGTTCGACCATTTGTACGCGATGCCGGTGTTCCTGAACCACCTCCGTCCGCGCTTTGGCACACCCCCCGTGCTGGTATCGCCCGATGCCGGCGGCGTTGAGCGCACCCGCGCGTACGCGAAGCGACTTGGCGCGGATTTGGCCATCATCGACAAGCGTCGTGAGCACGAGCAGCAGAACGTGAGCGCTGTGATGCACGTCATCGGTGACGTCCAAGACCGGGAATGCCTCATTTTGGACGATATGATTGACACCGCCGGGACCATGACGAATGCCGCCCGCGCCCTGCAAGACCAGGGTGCCAAGCGGGTCATGGCGGCGACGACCCACCCGGTGCTCTCGGGTCCCGCGCTCGAGCGCATCGTCAATTCGCCCCTGGAAGAGGTCATCGTGACCGACACCATCCCCCTTCGGGCGGAAGCCGAGGCCACCGGCCGCTTCCGCGTGCTTTCCGTGGCAGGTTTGCTAGGAGAGGCCATCAAACGGATTCACCACAGCGACTCGGTGAGCTCGCTGTTTGTATGATTGGAGCATTCGAGAATGGAAACGACGACGTTGCAGGCTGAGGTCCGCGATAGCCGCGGAAAGGGGCCAGCGCGTCGGCTGCGTGCAGAAGGAAAAATCCCGGGCGTATTTTACGGCCCGGGCATCGAGCCCACGCCGCTGACCCTGTCCCCCAAAGAAGTAGTCAAAGCGCTCCGAGGCGAGCGAGGGCGGAATGTGGTGTTCAAGCTGTCCGTCGACGGCAAGGACGAGTTGGCGATGGCCAAGGAAGTCAGCACCGATCCGGTCACGCAGGAACTGCTTCACATCGATTTGTATCGAGTTTTCGAGGAGAAGGTCCTCGAGGTGAACGTTCCGTTCCACGCGCACGGTAGGGCCGCGGGCGTTGTCCAGGGCGGTGTCTTGAACGTCACTCGACGCACACTGCCCATTCGCACGACTCCGGCGAAGATCCCCGTGTCCATCGATGTGGACGTGACCCATCTCGAGCTCAAGGACACGATCTCCGTCGAAGAGGTCGAGTTTCCCGAAGGCGTCGAGTGTTTGCTTCGTCCGAAGCTCACCTTGGCGATCATCCTGGAGCCCCGCAAAGCGACGGCGGCCGAAGAAGAAGAGGATGCGGCAGCGGCAGCAGCCGGCGCGGCAGCGGACGCGGCAGCTCCTGCAGCGGACGCCGACAAGGCTGAAGTCTAGACACCAGGCGGGCCGTGAGCACGCATCTCATCGCTGGCCTCGGAAACCCCGGGCCCAAGTACGCCGGCAATCGGCACAACGTTGGGTTCTTGGTGGTCGACGAGTTGGCGCGGCGTTGGGGTGCGTCCAGCTTCCGGGACAAGTTCAAGGGTGAGTTCACCAAGGTCGCCGTCGGCGACCACGACGTCGTGCTCCTGAAGCCGATGACCTACATGAACCTGAGCGGCGAGTCGGTTCAGGCCGCGATGCGCTTTTTCAAAGTTCCGGTCGAGCGGGTACTCTGCGTGCACGACGAGCTCGATCTCGATTTCGGGGTCGTGCGGCTCAAGATCGGCGGCGGAACTGCCGGGCACAACGGCCTTCGCTCGATGGTCGAGCACTGCGGTGGCCCCGGCTTCGTTCGCTGCAGGGTTGGGATCGGGCGGCCGCAGCGCGGGCGACCTGAGGGCTACGTTCTCAGTGATTTCAACAGCTTGGAACGAGTGGAGCTTGGGATGGTCTTGGAGCTCGCGGCCGACATGGCCGAGACGGCGGTCCGAGAAGGCCCGAACAAGTCGATGAATCGGCACCATAGCCGTTCGTGAGCGCTGGCGTGGTCGTGAAGATCGGCTATGCATCGGCCTTCCTCGCTCCAGCTTTGGGCTGGGGCCGAACAGACCGGGAGGACGAATGACAACTGCAGCAGCAACGCCCACAAAGCGATGGGCGCGCGAATACGAAACGATTTACATTCTACGGCCCAACGTCGACAACGACGCTGCCGAGAAGATCATCGATCGTGCCAAGGACGTGATTTCACGCCTGGATGGCACGCTCACGAAGCTCGACAACTGGGGAAAGCGCAAGCTCGCGTATCCGATCCAGAAGAACAGCCGAGGGATCTTCGTCTACTTGAAGTACGTCGGCTTTGGTGACCTCGTAGCCGAGCTCGAGCGCAATCTGCGTTTGCTCGATGACGTGGTTCGCTTCCAGACGGTGCTTCTCGCCGAGGACATCGATCCCGCTAGCGTCGCTGTCGATCCGGACGAGGTTCAGTACCTCCACGTCGAGGACGAGGAGGAGACCGAGGATCCGGAGCTCGAGCGCGCACGCAGCCTCGGGATGGCGCCTCGCGCCCCTCGCGAAGAGAGGCCAGCGCCCGAGAGCGCTGAGGCTCCTGCTGGCGCGGCTGCCGCCGAGGTCCCAGCGCCCGCCGCCGAGGCTTCGGCTGAGGCGCCCGCCGCCGAGGTTGCTGCTGAAACGCCTGCCGCCGAGGCTTCGGCTGAGGCGCCCGCCGCTGAGGCTGCTGCTGAAGCGCCTGCTGCCGAACCTGTCGCCAAGGTGCCTGCCGCCGAAGCTGCCGCCGAGGCACCTGCCGCCGAGGAAACCGCGGAAGAATCAACCGAAGCTGCGTCCGAGACGGACAAGCAAGAGGAGGGCTGAGTCATGGCCGATGATATCCGACAAGACTTCGACCTAGATGGTGGCGGCCGGCGACGTGGCGGCCGCAAGAAGGCGCCGGGCTTCGCGCTCGCTCCTGATTTCAAGTTCGACTACAAGGATCCCCAGCAACTGCGCCACTTCATCACCGACCGCGGAAAGATCACGCCCCGGCGTATCAGCGGCCTGAGTGCGAAGCAGCAGCGCGACCTGACCCGTGCGATCAAGCGAGCCCGCAATATTGCGTTGCTCCCTTACACGGCGACGAAGTGAGGTAGCCATGGCATCCAGCGTCGAAATCGTACTCAAAGAAAACCTCGAGCATCTTGGCTCGATCGGCGACGTCATCCGCGTTCGCCGGGGCTACGCACGGAACTACTTGCTTCCGCGCGGGCTCGCAGTGGTCGCAAGCCGTGGCAACGTCCGGCAGATCGAGCACGAAAAAGCCATCCAGACTCAGCGCATCGCGAAACTTCGTGAGGAGCAGGAGAAGATCGTCGCTCAGCTGGCCAAGGTGACCATAATGGTCGCCTAAGAAGCCGGCGATGACGGGAAGCTATTCGGCTCGGTCTCCTCGAACGACGTCATCGACGGCCTCAAGTCCAAGTGTGTCGAGCTCGAGATCGACAAGAAGAAGCTCGT
>JBLYYU010000507.1:0-5125 GCA_048550275.1 Polyangiales bacterium | reverse complement strand
GCCAACCCGAACCGGCCCATTTGGACCGGCCGCGCGCGCCCCAACCGCGAGCACGTGCGCCGCGCCCCGTTCTCCGATGACCCATGGCCACAGACACCCCCAGCGAGTCCGCCAGCCGCGCGCTGTGCTCCAAGTGCAGATCGTTGGCCTAAAACGTGGCGATCGTCACGTGTACGCGGGCGTCGTGGGCTGGGACGATGACCAGGTCTGGATTTGCGCGTTGTAGTTGGTGCAGCAAGACCAATTGCTCGCGGACGGCAGCGGCGTCGTTGTCGACCATTCGGCGCGCCAGCCAGGGTTTTTCGGCCGGCCAGTCCACGCCCTCACGCGTCCAAGACGTGTCACCGATCACCAGGAAACGTTGTCCGGCCGGTAGGGTCACTAGGACCCCGATCGAGCCTGGCGTGTGACCTGGCATGGGTAGCAGGATGATCGAACCGTCGTCGAAGAAGTCGTGGCTCGTCGAGAACGGGCCGTACGGGCCGTCGGCAAAGGTCAGCTCCCTTAGCTCGAACTGGCCGGCTGCCTCGAGCTGACGGTAGAGCTTGCCACCCTCGTCATCGGAGCGCGCGTGGGCCAGCTCCTCCGCAGTAATCCACACCGGGACTTCGCGAAGGTCCTCGAGACCGCTGACGTGATCCCAATGAGAGTGTGTCAGTAGGACCCCGCGGAGATCGCCCGGGCCGAGACCGCGGGCGGAAAGCGCGTCGATCGTTGGCCGCTTCACGGTGAGGCTCGCGAGGGTCTGCAGAAGCAACGGGGTCGTTTTCAGATGTTCCACCACACCTCGACCGACGCCGGCGTCGATCAACAGCCGCCCGCGGGGGTGCTCGACCATGAAGGCCGCGAGCCCACTTATGAAAGACTTCGATAAGGACCCACCGCGAACGCTGAAGCCTTCTTTGCTTTCCATCTCGGCGCCTCGAATTACCGAGAACGTGACGCCCTCGACCGAAACTGGTGCGGGCAACGCGGGACCAATCCCTTTCGGGACGGTCAAGGGGCGCTTCACGAAGGTCCAGGCCAAAGCAGCGAGCAGAACGAGCACGAACAACAGCGAAATGCGGAGCTTCATCGAACCGCGACGATAGTACTGGGGGCTCGAGATGTCCCGCGCTTCGTCAGGCGGCGTCGCCGAGCGTGACGACCGCCGGCGGAACCTCGGACACGACAGCGCGAAGGCCGTCAAACGACCGAAACCCAAGCGGCCAGCGCGGGCACGGCCTGTGCATTGAAATCGCGCATGGACCGCCCTCGTGAACGCCTGGGTCGCCTTGGCGCGACGAACCTCTCGGACGCAGAGCTGCTCGCGCTCATTCTCGGCACGGGCCGGGCCGGTCTAGACGCGAATGCCTTGGCACTCCGAATTCTGAAGGACGCCGGTGGCATGTGGGCCCTTTGCCGGATGAGCGTCGCCGAGCTCTCGGGCATCGCAGGTATCGGCCCCGCGAAGGCCGCCCGCATCGTAGCTGCGTTCGAGCTCGGCTCGCGCAGCCTGCGTTCGCCAGAGCTCGACATGGCCCCGATCTCAAACAGCGAGCTGGCCTTTCTTCGCTTCGGCCGGCAGCTGATGGCAAGCCAGGTTGAGCGCTTCCTCGTGGTCTCTGTAGATGCCAAGAACCGTGTGAGGGCAGAAAGGGAGGTGGCGCGTGGCGGCCGGACGAGCTGTCAGGTCGATCCGGCCGAGGTTTATCGGCTCTTGGTCTCGGAATCCGCGTCAGGAGCCATCTTCTTTCACAATCACCCCAGCGGGGATCCCGAGCCCAGCCGCCAGGACCTCGAGCTCACCGAACGGCTGGTCGCGGCGGGTTCCCTCTTGGAGATCCGCGTCCTCGACCACATCATCGTGGGCAACGGCAGGTACAGGAGCCTCAGAGACGAGGGCCTGTGGCCGACTAGCCCTGTAAAATCAAAGGGTTCAGCGAGGGTCGCGAGCTGATCAGGGCGGCTTGACACCCTCTACGCCTCGTGCTTTCTTCCGGCACTCTTTTTCCGGGAGCAATGCAGTGAAGCGGACCTATCAACCACATCGCAAGCGCCGTCTTCGGACACACGGGTTCCGCGCGCGTATGAAGACCAAGAGCGGCCGGGCCGTGATCAACGCCCGCCGTCGCAAGGGGCGCAAGCGCCTCACCGTGTCCTGCTACAAGAAGTAGCTCGAAACTGTGCGAACATGACTCGCACATCAGGGGCTCGGGGCGACACGACGCAGCGGTTTCAATCTAGAGATCGGCTGAAGAAGCGCTACGAATTCAAGCAAACACAGCTCAGCGGGCGGCGAATCCACACTCCCCACTTTCTCATCGTCGTCCATCCGAATGCACTACAAAACTCGCGACTTGGGATCACCGTGACGAAGAAAGTGGGCAACGCAGTTCAGAGAAACCGCATCAAGCGAGTGGTGCGCGAGGTCTTTCGCCGCAACCGTTCTCTGTTTCCACCTTCGCAGGATCTCGTGTTCATCGCCAAACGTGGCGCCGTCGACATCGACTACGGCTCCTTGCTGGCTGAGCTTCAACGGGCAGCGAAGAGGCTGCAGGCCGAGGCGGCGCGATGATCCGGGCAGCGTTTCTGTTCCTGATCCGCCTCTACCAACTGACGCTGTCCCGGCTGATCGGCCCCTCGTGCCGCTTCGAGCCCTCGTGCTCGCACTACACCGCCACTTGCATCGAACGTTTCGGCGCCGCCCGCGGGAGTTGGCTCGGTATCAAGCGCATCGGGCGCTGCCATCCTCTCAATCCAGGGGGCTTCGATCCGCCCCCGCATCCGGACGAGCACGGACCCGCTCACTCGCACGAGGCCCAGCATGGATGATCGCAAACAGCCACCGATCGCCTTGATGCTTCTGCCGCTCGTCGCGCTCGCGGCGATGCTTGCATTCCAGTACCTCTCGCCACCCAAGGCGCAGACCGAGGAGCCCGCAGCAACGACGGCTCAACCGGAGGTCACGACAGAAGGCCCCGGCGAGCAGGCTAGAGCCCAGGTAGCGCCCACCGACTCCGCGTCCGCCCCCGCCCCCGCCCAGGTCTCTCCCGCGGACGCCCGCGCGCGCGCGGCATCGCAGAAGCGCTACTCGCTCGAGAGCGACCGCATCATCGCCACCTTCACCGACCTGAACACGGCTCTGGTGAGCTTGAAGGTCAAAGGCGATCGCTACGCAGGCGAAGACGGTGAGCCTTTCGAGCTCGTCACGACCGACAAGGAACAGTACCTGCCCTTGACGCCGGATCTCACCGGCGTGGATGTGCCTGCCGACGCGAAATGGCGAATGGTCGAATCCTCGAAAGAGAAGCTCAGCTTCCAATGGGCCGGCGATGGCGTCTCGGTCACACGTAGCTACGAGCTCGCCGAACCGCCCTTCCAGTTCCGCTCCTCGATCGAAGTCCGAAACAACGATCCGCACGCGAGGTCGATCGGGCTGAACATCACCTCGGGCCACTATGTCCGCCGCGAAGACGAAAAAGGCGGATTCTTGGCTCGGCCTTCCCCGGCGCTCAGCCACGGGATTTGCCAGCAGGGCGATGAGACCATCCGCGAGGACCGCGAAGGCCTTTTGAGTGAGGACGAGCTTCGGCCGATGCAGCCACACAGCTTCGGCCCGGGCGTCGAGTTCGTATCGTTGGGCAACGTCTACTTCGCCATCGTCGTCGCGCCCGAAGGCGGCCCGGCCGAGCGCTGCGATCTTCTGAGCACGGACCGCGGCGGTACTACGAAAGAGCCCGACGGGAGTCTGTTCGAGGCAAAGCTCGCGTATGCGCCGCAGGAGGTTGCGTCGGGTGAGTCTGCGACCTTCCGCACGGCCGTGTACGCGGGGCCCAAGGACCAGGACGCGCTGGAGCAGTTTGGACATAGCGCCACGAACGTCATCGACCTCGGCTGGTTCAGCTTCATCGCGCGCGGAATGAGCTGGCTTCTCAGAACGATCTACGGCTTCATCGGGAACTGGGGAGTCGCGATCATTCTTCTGACGCTCCTCGTCCGCGTTCTACTGCTCCCCTTCGTCATTCCGCAGTTCCGGAACATGGCGAAGCAGCGCGCACTCAAGCCCGAAATCGACAAGATCAACGAGCTCTACAAAGACGATCGCGAGAAGAAGGGCGCCGCGATGATGGAGCTCTGGCGCAAGCACAAGGTGAACCCGCTCGGCGGGTGTCTGCCGGTGCTTCTGCAGATGCCGATCTTCTTCGCGCTCTACCAGACCCTGTCGACGAGCATCGAGCTGTACCACGCTCCGTTCGTCTGGTGGTGGACCGACCTTTCCTCGCCCGACCCATACTACGTGCTTCCAATCATCCTGGGCGCACTGATGTTCATTCAGCAGAAGCTCACGCCCGTCCAAATGGACGCGACTCAGGCGAAAGTCATGCTCTACGCAATGCCTTTGATGATGACGTTCTTCATGTTGCTGCTACCGGCCGGCCTCTGCCTGTACATGGTGACGAGCTCGGCGATCGGCATCACGCAGCAGCGATACATGTACTGGAAGATGGACCAAGAAACAGCGGCGCTGGCGACGAGCACAGAAGACAGCGACGACGATGACGACGATGATCACGCGGCTGACGATGAGCAAGCCGCTACACCCAAACGGGCAAAGCCCCGCAGAAAGAAGAGGACTCGCCGTGGACGAGCTTAAAGGTAAACCACGTGACGGAGCGCTGATCCTCGATCAGCCTTCACAAGAAGATCCATCTCGATTCGCCGGGGACGGCAAGGCGGAAGAAGCCGCGGAGATTCTCGAGGAGCTCATCAATTTGATGGACCTCGACGTACGGGTCGACATTCGCTCCGATGCCGAGCGCGTCGAGCTAGACGTCACCGGAGAGGACTCGGGCCGTGTGATCGGGAAGAAGGGCGCGACCCTCGATGCGCTCCAGTTCCTGATCAACAAGATGGTCAATCGCTTCCCGGAGGGGCGCCGACACGTGGTCGTCGACTCGGGCGACTATCGTGAACGCCATGACGACGGACTCGTGTCCCTGGCCAAGCGCCAAGCCGAGCGAGCGCTCGACGAGGGCAAAGTGGTCACCCTTCAGCCCATGAACGCCCGCGATCGGCGTGTCGTCCACATGTCGCTGGCCAAATTCGAGGGCGTGAGCACGATGTCGCACGGCGAGGGAACACG
>JBLYYU010000506.1:0-10665 GCA_048550275.1 Polyangiales bacterium | reverse complement strand
CGGCTCTGCTTTCATGGGCGTCGACTCGGCGCTTGGTATACTCGGGCAGCGTCAGAATCCGATGGGAAAGCTAAAAGCGGACCTCGAAGCGGCTGGCTTCGAGCTGATCGAAACCCACATCTCCTGGGTCTTCCTGGGCGCCGAGGAGGTGTTCAAGGTGAAGCGCCCTGTCGATCTGGGCTTCCTGGACTTCAGCACGCTCGAGAGCCGGCACGAGGCCTGCCAGGCGGAGCTCCGGCTAAATCGCCGGCTGGCGCCGGATGTGTACCTCGAGGTCGTACCGATCACAGTCGATGCCTCCGGCACGCATCGGCTCGGAGGGGCGGGCGAAGCCCTCGACTGGGCAGTTCGGATGCGACGACTGTCCGACCGGTGGAGGGCCGACGAGCTCCTTCGCGCTCGCCTGCTCACGCCCGAACACATCGACTCACTGGCGCTGCGCATCGCGCAATTTCACGGAGAAGCGCGGTGCGACGCCGAAACTTCCCGCTACGGCCAAGTCTCGGCGATTCGTCACAACGTGAAAGAGAACTTCGAACAGACGCGCCACTCGATCGGCGAATACCTGAGCGCAGCGCAAACAACGGAGATCGAGTCCTGGCAGCTTTCGACGCTGAGCGACGAGTCGACCTTTGCAGCCCGAGTTGCTGGAAATCGGGTGCGCGACGGCCATGGGGATCTGAGACTCGAGCACGTGTACATCGATCCGGAGAGCTCGATTTCGATCATCGATTGCATCGAGTTCAACGAACGCTTCCGGTTCGGAGACGTCTGCGCTGACGTGGCCTTCCTGTCGATGGATCTCGCTTGGCACGGACGCGTCGACCTTGCGGAGCGCCTCGTGGCTCGCTACGCGCACGAGGCCAACGACTACGAGCTCTACTCAGTCCTCAATTTCTACGAGAGCTATCGTGCATTCGTCCGAGGCAAGGTCGCATCACTGCTAGCCGCCGACCAGGCCGCGTCGCCAGAGGCGAGGGAACGTGCTCATCGCGAGGCCAGGCGATACTTCCTTCTCGCTCTGGCATTCGAACGCCCGCCACTGGTCTCCCCGCAAGTGGTTGCCGTCGGCGGTATGATCGCGAGCGGAAAGAGCCAAGCGTCGAGCACGATCGGCGATCTGCTTGCGGCCCCGGTGCTCAGCTCGGATCGGACCCGGAAGCGACTCATGGGCCGAGAGCCCAAGGATGCGCTCGAGAGCGAAGCCTGGTCTGGGGCCTACTCGGAGAGCGCCACGCAAGCTGTCTACGCAGAGCTTTTTCGGCTCGGGGGCCTCGTTCTCGAGTCTGGACGGCCAATCGTCCTCGACGCCTCATTTCGCAGCGCGGAACTGCGCGCGGCGGCGAGATCACTGGCGGAGCGGCACGGAGTTCCGTTCTTGCTCGTCGAATGCCAGGCGCCCCGAGTGTTGCTGGAGAAGCGTCTTGCCGCGCGCGAATCGGCGGACGCGCACGAGAGCGACGCGCGATCGAGCTTGCTCGGAACATTCGAAATGCGCTTCGAGCCCATCGACGAGCTCATTTCGTCGGAGCATCTCCGCCTGGACACCTCTCGGTCGCTCGGTGAAGTCCGCCGTACGCTTGAAGAAGCGTTTGGCGAGTAGCAAAGCGTCACGGTCGAACGGCGAGCACCGGCACGGGCGAATACCGTAGGCAGTATTGAGATGCGCTGCCCAGCATCATGCCACGAAGCCGGCCCTGTCCCCGGCAGCCGACGAAGACCAAGTCGGCGTTGACGCTGGCGGCTGCATTGCAGATCTGCTTTCCGATGTTGCCGTCCAGAACCTGAATGCTGGTGTTCGGGTCGAGCCCTTCGCTCACGATGAGTTGCTCGAGCCGGGAGCGCGCCGAGGAGGCGAGCCCATCGAGAACGCTCGGCCATTCGGTAGGCATGCGGCTTTCGGTGATGGGGTGTGGAACCACGTGGAGGACCACGACCTCGCCATTGACGGCTTTGGCGACATCCCGTGCCCAACGCACCGCTTCGAGCCCGTGGGCTGAGAAATCGACGCCGACAGCGATGCGCGCGCCCGAGTAGTCCTTGCGAAGACGCCCGCATGAAACGAGTACGGAGCAAGGAGCCTGCCGAACCACGCGCTCGGCAGTGGAACCGAGCAAGCGCTCGGGCAAGCCACTCGCGCCGACCGGATCACCAACCGCGATGAGGTCTGCGTTGACCGAGACCGCCGTGCGCAAGATCGTCTCCCAGGGCCGCCCTTCTTCGCAGGAGGTCTGGCAGCTCAACCCCTGTTCCTCGCATTTCTTTCGCTCGCTTTCGAGCTCTTGGAGCGAATTTTCGAAGCGCCCCCTGAGGCGCTCACGCAGCGCTTGCGCCGCGGACCTCGCGCCGATCGGCAGCTCAGGCCAAGCGTGTTCCAAACCGACTTCGCTTGCGTGCACCAACCACAAAGTCGCCCTCGTGGCTAGAGCCGTGGAGATCGAAAGCTGCATTGCCCGGTGGCCAGACTCACCGAGGTCGGTTCCCACAACGATGGTCTTGATTGCCATGCCTCACATCCCGAGCAAGCACCATGCCAGATCCCGAAATCCCTGTCTTGAGGGATCGTAGGTTCAGGATCACACCCCGGGATCGGAAAGGGCTTGAATCGCATATTCGACGAAGTCCGAGTCCGAGAGCACGCCAACGAGGAGTCCGTCCTCGATGACCGGAAGGCAACCGAAGCCTTGTGAGCGAAGGGTCAGCGCCGCTTCGAGAGCCGGGGTCTCGGGGTACACCGTGTGCACTTCTTTCGTCATGACCCAGCGGGCCTCGATCCAACGGTTCATGTGAGACTGTTCGGTCGAGAGGGTACCGGAGAGGCTCCCCTCCTGACTGCGAAGCACGTCTCGATGCGAGATCAGGCCGAGTAATCGTCCGGACTCCTCCACGACGGCAACGTGACGAATGTGACTTGCTTCCATCAGCTGGATGACCTCGCGGAGCGGGCTGGTCGGGCCGACGGTCTTGGCGGGCTGGGTCATGAGGTCTCGGACCTTGAGCTGCGTCATACCGGATCCTTACGCATGTTCTGTGCCAGGCCTCAGGCTCCAAACACGCGCACATTTTGCACTTGCCGAATCGCGATGCGCAAGATATTCGTCTTCGACTGGGCCTTTGACCCAAAGCATGGGGCAATCAGCGAACCATCGTTTGGGATCACATCTTGCTAGCAGAGAGAGCACCATGCCGGAAACCTTCTACGAGCGTTTGAGCGCGCTAGACGCGACGTTTCTGGACGTCGAAAGCAAGTCAGCCCCGATGCACGTGGGGGCTGCGCTGATCTTCGACGCGAAGCCGCTCACGCTGGAGCACGGCGGCCTCGATATCGACCGAGTGACCCGGTACACGACGGCCGCCGTGGATTCGATTCCCCGGTACCGGCAACGGGTCGAGTGGATTCCTGGGTTCGGGCACCCGGTCTGGGTCGACGACGACCGGTTCAACATGAACTTCCACCTGCGGCACACCCGGCTCCCATTGCCCGGAGACGAGCGATCGCTGAAGCGGCTCGTCGGTCGGCTTTTCTCGCAACACCTCGACCGGAGCCGGCCGCTCTGGGAATTCTGGCTCGTCGAAGGTGTCGAAGACAACCGATTCGCCCTGGTGATCAAGGTGCACCATTGCATGGTGGACGGTATCGCTGGGGTGCAGCTTCTCGAGGCGCTCCTGCAACTCAGCCCGGACGCACAGGAGCGCGAACCCAAAGATTGGAAGCCGCGCCCCGCGCCGACGCGAACCCAGCTCATGGTCACTGAGGTCAGCCATCGAATCGACGGCCTTCGAAAGCTCAGCCACTTCATGCCGCGCGTTCGCAAGAACTTCGGTGGGCTCTCGAGCGTTCTTCGCTCCGGCATGAAGCCGGCGCCGAGGACTCCGTTCACCGAGCACGACATCAGCCCATTTCGGCGCTTCGATTGGACGGGAATCGATCTCGACAAGGTCAAGGCGATCAAGAACGCGCTCGGCGGCACCATCAACGATGTCGTGGTCGCCGCAACGACCGCTGCCGTTCGACGCTACCTCATTCGTCAGGGCACTGAGGTAGACTCGATGGAGGGCTTTCGCACTCTGCTTCCCGTGAACACGAGGAAGGTCGGCGGCCCGTCCGTCGGCAATCACGTTGCGATGCTGCTCGCGGATCTGCCGGTTTCCGAATCGGATCCGATCGCGCGGCTCGAAAAGGTGATTCAGGTGACCAACGAGCTCAAGAACGAGTCGAACCAGACCGGAGGCGCCGAGCTCATCGAAGAGGTGGCCGACCTGACCACGAAGCGATTGGTCTCCGAGCTCTACCGCGCTGCAATGCGGCTCCGAACCTACAACTTGGTCATCACCAACGTGCCGGGTCCGCCGTTCCCCCTTTACATGCTCGGCGCGCCTATGAAAGCGATCTACCCGATGGTCCCGTTAATGCAGAACCAGAACCTCGGCATCGCTCTGTTCAGTTACGCCGGTGGTCTGCATTTCGGCTTCAACGCGGATTGGGAATCGTTCCCCGACGTGCACGAATTCGTCGAAGATCTCGACGCTGCCTTCGCTGAGTACGAACAGCTCGCAGCCACACGCGTGGCCAACGCGCCCGAAGGCGACAGTGCGCCAACACATGCCTGACAAACGATGTGCCCACGGCAGGCACGCAAACTCGAAGAGACAGAAAAGTCATGACTAGTCCACACACAGCATCAGAAATCCTCGAGCCAGACGATCGCACCGCAGCCGAGACTTCGAAGGGTCGCGTGCTGATCGTCGACGACGAGGCGAACGCTCGAAACGCTCTCGCGGAGCTCCTCGACGACGCTGGCTACTCGGTGAGCACGGCTGCAGACGGCCGCACTGCGCTCCTCCAAATGGAGCAGGTGGACCCAGATGTCGTTCTGACCGATCTCAAGATGCCTGGAATGGACGGCTTGTCACTGATCGAGCGCGGTCGACCGATGTCGCCTCACACGACGTTCATCGTGATGACGGCTTTCGCGACCATCGACACCGCCGTCAAAGCGATCAAGCTGGGCGCCGAGAGCTATCTCACCAAGCCCCTCGAGCTCGACGCTGTCATGGCAATCGTCGATCGCGCTCTCGACCGGACGCGGCTCTCACGGGAAGCAGCGCAGCTTCGTCAGCGCGTCGACGAGCGCTTCCAGCTTGGGAACATTCTCGGGGAGCACCCTTCGATGCAACGGCTGATGAAGAACATCGCTCAGGTTGCACGTAGCCGAGCAACCGTACTGATTCACGGCGAAACCGGGACAGGCAAAGAGCTCATCGCGACCGCGATTCACCAGAATTCAAAGCGCAAAGACCAGCCCTTCATTCGCCTGAACTGCGCGTCCCTGAGCGAAACGCTACTCGAGTCCGAGCTATTCGGGCACGAGCGCGGGTCATTCACGGGGGCGGTGGCTCGCCGCGAAGGCCGGTTCAAGCAGGCCGACGGGGGCACGCTCTTCCTGGACGAGGTCAGCGAGATTCCGCCGAGCGTGCAGATCAAGCTGCTGCGGTTCCTTCAGGAGCGTGAGTTCGAGCGAGTTGGCGGCAACGAGACCCTGAAGGTCGACGTGCGCGTCGTTGCTGCGACAAACCGAAACCTTAAGCAGCGTGTGGACGACAGCCGGTTCCGCGAAGATCTGTATTACCGGCTCAAGGTCGTCCAGCTCGATGTGCCGCCGCTCCGGGTGCGCCGTAGCGACATCCCATTGCTCGCGCACGCTTTCTTGCGCAAGTACGCGGCGGAAAACGACCGGCCGGTGCAGGGCCTCTCGGAAGAGGCGCTCCAGCATCTGATGATCTATCCCTGGCCTGGCAACGTTCGGGAGCTCGAGAACGCGATCGAACGCTCCGTGGTCATGTGCGACGGCGACTTGATCGAGCGGGACGACCTTCCGACTTCGGCGCACGGAGAGATGCAGAACGGCTCCGTGATGGCGCTAATTCCTGGTATCACGATGACCGAGCTCGAGCGAATCGCCATTCTTCGGACGCTGGACGCGGTCGATGGCTCGACGGCACGCGCCGCGGAGATTCTCGGCATCAGCCAACGGAAGATCCAGTACCGTGTGAAGGAATGGGGCTACCAAAACTCGGTGATCGACTAGCTCTCAACTGGGATCCAGAACGACGCGCAGGTGCCACCTTCTGGCATCGGCTTCAGCTCGGTGGCGCCGCCGTGCAAATCGATGATGCGCTTGACGATCGCAAGCCCGAGCCCCGTGCCCGCTTCTTTGGTCGTGACGAAGGAGTCGAACGCCCGCTCGATAATCTCCTCCGAGACCCCAGGGCCGTTGTCGATGACGGCGACCTCCCAACGGCCGTCATTCGATGCACGACTGACCACACTGACCGAGGGCTGGCGGCAAGTCGCGACCGCTTCAACCGCGTTGGTGATCAGGTTGTTGACGACCTGCTTGAGACGATCGCGCTCCGCGAGCAGAGCGCGGGGTTCCGAGTCGATGTCCTCGATGAACTCGATCCCCTGCGATTCGATCTCCGGGCGCCGGAGCTCTAGGACCTCATGGAGCAGCGCGCGGGCGTCGCAAGGGACGGGCTCCATTCGCCGCGCTCGCGCTAGATTGAGAAAATCGTCGAGCAAGAGCGAAAGGCGTCGGAGCTCATCCTGGACGACATTGGTCCGTCGCTCGATCTTGCGGCGCGTGGAGGGGTCCTCGACGCGAGCGGCGGTACGCCGGAGCACATCGAGTTGAAGCTTGGCGGCGTTGAGCGGGTTGCGAACCTCGTGCGCCAAGCCTGCGGTCAGCCTACCCATCACCGCAAGCGACTCGGCCTCCGCCGTCTTCTTCAGTACGTACGCCTCACGATAGGTTTCGAGCATGATCGCGAGCTCGATGTCGCAGATTCGGTCGATCGCGCTGTGGTCCGGAAAGACCCCCAGTCCGTCCGGCGCCGAGTCGGAGACAGCCTGATGCAGGCCCACCCGGATGACGTTCATGGCGCCGAGCATATATCGTTGCTCGAGTCCGACTTTGACGTGCACCCGGCCGATCCGCGACCGTTTCGCGAAGTAGGCGTCGTCGTATGGACCAGTGAACAGCCCGTTGAGCCACTCGGACAGGGATTGCTTGAGGCGCACGACCTGGGCTTCGCTCTTCAGCACTTGGCGCGCCCCCGGGTCTTCCAAGATCGCCGTGTAGAACTGATCCACGACTCGGGAGAAATACGGCCGCAGCCGTTCTCGCATCGCCTGCAAGCGGGTGACGGAGTCGGCATCAAACTTCACGTAATCCCTGAGCGCCGGGAGGAAGTTGGAATCGGCCATTAGGCCTGGCTAAGAAACTACGCCCTCTGTGTCAAGGACTGGTTCAGCGAAGACGCTCAAAAGGCGGAAAGCGCAGGGAGGCGGACCATGCTGACCGGACAGGGGGAGTGCTTCGCGAGGCGTTGGATCTCGTCGACGTTGGCCTGGTCTGCGCCGGCCATCAGTTGGATGCCGACGAGGATGAGGTCGACGCTCGAACGCTGAGCGCTCTGCAACACGTACTCCGGCCAGCGTCCGTCTTCGTAGATCTCGGCCCTGCAGCGCACTCCGCGGTCGGCGCACCATTGGCGCTGTCGTTCGAGCAGCTGGCCCTCCTGCCGTAGACGAGCTTCGACGCGGTCTCTCCAGGCATCGGCGTCGTCGCGCATTTCAGGAGGAGGCTCCGACCTTCGGGGACCTCCTCCGCCATAGGTAGAAACCAGAACCACCTCGCCGTCCGTCGGGCCGGCGATGAAGGCAGCGAAGCCGACGAGCTTGTAGCTCGCGGAAGTCAAATCAGTCACCGCTAAGATAGTAGAAACCATGTGGTTCATCAGACCCGAAGCGGATTCGAGCAAGGGACGTGCCATGTGAGAAAACACGTGCGTGGCTGCGTTCTTCCGCGACAGCTCCGGCAATCCTTGCGGCGAAATCGAAATGGGCGCAGTTTTTGCGCCGACGGGTGGGAGGGCTAAGCTCGGTCATGGGCGACTCCCGGCGTCATCGCGGGCCACACCCCCAAGATGAGGAGCTCTTTTCGGAGACCCAAGTTCCGGTCCTGAGACAGGCAACGGCCGATCTGAGTTGGCTCCGAAGCCGAGGTTACTCCGACGCCGCCTCGATCAAGCTGGTGGGCGACCGGTTTCAGCTTCGCGCTCGACAGCGGGTGGCGGTCGGCAGGTGCGCCTGTTCGGATTCGGCGAGGACGGCGCGAAGGGCACGACAGCGCTCACCAGATGCTGTGGAAGGGCAGCCACTCTTGATCGACGGTCTCAACGTCATCACCTCGATCGAAGTCGCTCTGGCGGGAGGAGCTCTGTTTCTGGGTCGTGACGCCTGTCTTCGCGACATGGCGAGCTTTCACGGCAACTACAGGCTGGTGGAAGAAACCGAGCGGGCTGCAATGGTCTTGGTCGACCTCGTCGAGTCGCTGAAACCTTCCGAGGCGACGATGTACATCGACCGGCCGGTGTCGAACTCCGGTCGACTCGCCGAGACAATGCGCGCGAGCGCAACTGCGAGGGGCTCGCGACTACGAGCGGAAACCCAAGATCGGGTTGACGAGATCCTCAAAGATTCGACGGCGCTCGTGGCGACTGCGGACAGCGCCATCCTCGACCGTTCCGGCGACTGGGTTAACCTGGCGCGTCTCGCGATCGAGCGAAACCGGGCGGAGCTCGAGCCGTTATGGCTTCTAGACCTCTCCTGAAAGCATGGCGCGGTCCAAGAAGTCGACGGTGGCCTGGACCACCCGGGTACGATGCGGCTCGACCGCCGCCTCCATGTGTTCGCAATCGAGCTCGACGATCGTCGCAGACTCGCACTTTCGAGCGCGGCGCAAGCTCGGGCCGGGCGGATTGATGCGATCGATGCGCGACGGAAGGATGAGGATCGGTCGCGCGAAGCGCCGAAGCAGCAAGCCCGGGACGTACGTCCAAAAGAGCAGTCCGATACGCGCTGCGGTGTCATAGTTGAACTCGGCCGGGACGATCGCCTCATAGCCGGGCCGCACGTCCGACGACGTGAGCAAACCTAGCTCGCCAGGGTTCGCCGCCAGCGGAACCGTGGTTGGAGGGCGGCCGACCAGCGCGCCGAGCAAGTCTTTCGCCGCCCGGCCGACGATGCGCAGTGAGTTGACCAAGCTCCACCGCTTCACGGCCGCCAGCGTGCTGCTCAACCCGTCGAACATGGGAACCACAGACACCGTCGCGGCCACTCGGCCGTCCCTCGCCGCCGCCGAAAGAGCGTGTCCCGCGCCCAACGAATAGCCCCACGTCGCGATGCGGCCGGAGTCGATGCCCGTACGTCCCCAGCAGTGTTCGATGGCGGAAGCCCAGTCCTCGAGCTGTTTTCGAAACGAGATGAGCTGACGCGGCTCCCCGCCGCTGTCCCCGAATCCCCGATAGTCGAAGAGGAGCACTGCGTACCCGGCAGCGGCAAAGGCGATCGCGAACTCACGCAGGCCGCACGTCCGTGTCAGACCCAAGCCATGGCCCATGATGACGCAGGGAAGCGGCTCGTCAACGGCGTCGGGGAAGAAGAACCATGCGCGGCAGACGTCGCCCCCGCTCTGGAATTCCAAATCCGCCTGACGAACCCCCAAGCCTCAAGACTCCGCGATTTCCATGCCTGCATCAAGTCCGCCGCGTTTTGCGATCAGCATTCGCAGGCGAACGAGCTTCGGCGGCTGGTTGAAGGCGACCGCGCCGACCAGTCGTCCGGCGCGGCCGTAGAGCGCGACGAGTCTTTCACCGTCGGGCTCTCCGCCGGCAAAGATCAGATCGTCGCTGGGTTTGGGCCGGCCGGCGCCCTGGATCTTGATGTCGAACTGATCGGACCAGAACATCGGCACCGACTCGAACGGCTTGGCCTCGCCAGGAGCCGCGAGCAGCGTCGAAACCGCGTGCCGCGCCTGCTCGACCGCGTTGGTCCAATGCTCGACTCGCATGCGCTCCTCGAAGAGCGGGTTGTACCAATTAGCCACGTCTCCGGCAGCCACGACACCGAACGCGCTGCTGGCGAGTGTTTCGTCGCAGCGGACGCCGTTCTCGAGCTCGACGCCCGAGCCTTCAAGCCAGGAGACCGATGGGTTCACGCCGATGCCGACGACCACGAGCTCACAGTCGACCCGGCTGCCATCATCCAGGCGCAGCCCCTGGACGCGATCGGCGCCTTCGAATCCTTCCACCGTTCGCCCGCAAAGTACTCGGACGCCGCGGCTTTCGTGCACGCCTTGTAGGATGCGACCGAGGCGCGGGCCGAGGCTCTTTGCGAGCGGGGTCTCGAGCGCTTCGATCATGGTGACGTCGAGCCCAAGTTGGCGGGCGGACGCCGCGACCTCGGCGCCGACGAAACCCGCCCCGATCACGGCTACACGCGGTTTGGCTTCCAGTGCTTTCCGAATCGCGACCGCGTCGTCGAGGGTCCGCAAGACGTGCACACCCTCCATACGCGGCTGATTCGGGAGCCGGCGCACCTCGCCGCCAGTCGCGATGATCAAGCCGTCGTACTCGATGACCTCACCGTCTCCGAGCCGCAGGGTGCGCGACCCGCTGTCGAGAGAGACAGCACGCCGACCGAGTCGGAGATCGACGTTCAGCTCGTCGTAGCCTTTTCGACGAAGAGCCAAGCGCTCTTCTCCTGCCTCACCGCGCAGCACTTCCTTCGAGAGCGGAGGACGATCGTAAGGCCGTTGCGCT
>JBLYYU010000505.1:0-8478 GCA_048550275.1 Polyangiales bacterium | reverse complement strand
GGGGCCCCGCCGCCCCCCCCCCCCCCCCCCCCCCTGGCCCCCCCCCCCGCCCGGCCGGCCCCCCCCCGCCCGCTTTTTCCCGCGCCGCGTCATACACCGTTTCCGCGCCCCGGTGTGCTGGCGTTCGCTCTGCGGCTCAGGCAGACTTCGCGCAATGTCCAACGACTATGAAGCAATCGTCATCGGTGGGGGGCCCGGGGGGTACGTCGCTGCCATTCGGCTCGGGCAACTCGGTGTGAAGACCCTCTGCATCGAAAAGGAATCGATGGGCGGGGTTTGTCTCAACTGGGGCTGCATTCCTTCGAAGGCGCTGATCGCCGCGGCCAACCTCGCCGACAAGGTTCGGAACGCGGGGCACATGGGCATCACGGTCAAAGACCTCGAGGTCGACGTCGTGAAGATGCAGGAATGGAAGGAAGGCATCGTCAAGAAGCTCACCGGCGGCGTGTCGAGTCTGGTGAAGGGGAATGGCGGGACGATTGCGATGGGGACCGCGACGATCACCGGCCCCAATTCGGTCGACGTGGCGAGCGCGGATGGTTCGAAAGCGAGCTACACGGCGAGCAAGGCGATCATCGTCGCGACTGGAACACAGATGATCGTGATCCCCGGCTTCGAGTCAGACGGCGAAACGGTGATCACCGCGCGGGAAGCGGTGAGCCTTCAGAGCGCGCCGGAGAGCATGGTGATCATCGGTGGTGGGGTCATCGGCCTCGAGCTCGGGATGGTGTACCAGAAGCTCGGAACGAAGATCACCGTGGTGGAGCTGATGGACCAGCTGCTTCCGGGCACCGACCTCGACCTCGTTCGGGTCGTGCAGAAGCACCTGAAGAAAGCCGGCGCCAACATCCTGCTGAAGAGCAAGGCGGCTAAGCTCGAAAAGAGCGGCGGCCGGGCCAAGGTCACTATCGAGACCGAAGGCAAGGAGCAGGTCGTCGAGGCAGAGAAGGTCCTGGTCGCCGTGGGCTTCAAGCCGAATTCGGCTGGCCTCGGCCTCGAGACTGTCGGGGTGACTCTCGACGAGCGCGGACACGTCTCGGTCGACGAACAGATGCGCACGAACGTGCCCTCCGTCTATGCGATTGGCGACGTCGCGGGCATGCCCTACCTCGCACACAAGGCATCGAAGGAAGGTGAAATCGCCGCCGAGGTCATCGCTGGTCACAAGGTCGCGGCGGATTACCGCGGGATGCCGGCCGCGATCTTCACGGACCCGGAAATCGCGACCGTCGGCATGACCGAGACCGAGGCCAAAGCCCAGGGCAAGAAGGTCAAGGTCGGCAAGTTTCCGTTTGCAGCGTCGGGACGCGCGATGGCGGTGAGCGAGACCGACGGCTTCATCAAGGTGATCATCGACGAGGCGGATCACCAGCTCCTCGGCGTCGCCATCGTCGGACCCGAGGCGAGCGACCTGATCAGCGAATCCGCGCTGGCGCTCGAGATGTGCGCGTTCGCGGAAGACGTGGCGCTCACGGTGCACCCGCACCCTACCCTCGGCGAAGGCGTCATGGAGGCTTTCAAGCACGCGTTGGGCGAAGCCGTTCACATCATGAACCGGCGCTAGGGGCAGCTCGTGCTCTTCTGCCGCCTTGGAGTCGTCGAATACGCCGAGGCCCATCGTCTCCAAAAAGAGCTGCAAGCCAAACGAGTCGCCGGCGAAATCGACGATACGGTCCTGCTGCTCGAACACCCAGCGGTCCTTACGATGGGACGCTCGGCAAAAGAACAGCATTTGCTCGCATCGCGCGCGGCGCTCGAAGCACGCGGAATCGCGGTGCACGAAGTCGGACGTGGCGGCGACGTGACCTATCACGGGCCGGGGCAGCTCGTGGCGTACCCGATCATCGATCTCAAGCCGGACCACAAAGACGTTCGGAAGTACGTGGCTTCCCTCGAGGAGACGATGATTCGAACCTGCGCAGACTTTGGACTGTCTGCGGAGCGGGTCGCGGGTTTGAACGGCGCCTGGATCGCGGATCGGAAGGTCGGCGCGGTGGGTGTTCGGATCAGCCGCTGGGTCACGATGCACGGTCTCGCGCTCAACGTGAACAGCGACCTGAGTCACTTCGAGTTGATCGTTCCCTGCGGCATTCAGGACAAGACCGTCACGTCGCTTTCGGCGGAGCTCGGGAAGACGGTGGACGTCGCGCAGGTGATCGAGCCGCTGGCCGCGCATTTCGCCGAGCTCTACGGGGTCGACCCCGTCTGGCAGAACAGCCCGCCGGCCTGACGGCTAGGCCCGTAGGAAGTACTTGATGGCGCTCTGACCGATGGCGGTGGTGCCTGCGCCCGCGACGCCTGCTGAAACTACGTTGCCCGCACCCGGAACGAGCTTGGCGATGGTCTGCGCCGAAAAGCGGAGCCCCATGCCCAGGCCTCCAACCACGCCGAGGCTGCCGACCCACTCCGCGACGGTCTTCTTGTCCCAACTCCGGCCGCTCAAGTACGCAAGCGAGCTGACCATCATTGCTTGAAGCGGAGCGAGGAGGACCATGTCGGAAAACGGGATGGGCGTAACTCCCACTGTGACCGATACCGCGGTGCACGCCTGTACAATCTCGTTGCCGATTCGAACGCGGCCCTCGGTCGCGCGGGTCAGCGCCCTAGCCGCTTCGAGGCGGGTCTCTTCGGGAAGCGCGAGAATCATGGCCTCCGAAAGACCATCGAGACCATGGCCGCTGATCGCAGAAACGGCACGAGGCGGGTCGGCGTCGAGACCGCTGTCACGGACCTTGGCCTCGAGCTGATTTCGCGCAGCTTCGACATCCGCTTCGCCACGGCCGATCAAATCGGCGTGCGTTAGAAGGGGAAAGACGCGTAGCGCCGCGACACCCTGTGGCAGATCGGGCAGCAGGCTCTTCGCTAGCTCCACGATGCGTTTCGCGTCGGACGCGTTGTTCGGCTCGAACGTCAGGAACACCAGGTCCGGCACCTCCTTTTCGAGAGCGCCCTTCCATTGCGAACGCGCAGCCGGATCATCGAGATCGACTTCGAGCCAGTCGACCTTGGCGCCCTCGTGCTCGAGCTGGACCCACTGACCGTGTTCGGCATGCAGCGGGTCGCGCACCGAACGACGCTCGATCAGCGCTCGCAGGAGTGTTGAGCGTCCGCTGCCCCCCAAGCCGATGGCGGCGATTCGTGCCGGACGCCGGTGGACCAGCAGGGAGCGCAGCCCGCTCAAGTCGTTCTTGATGCTCGAAACGAGGGGGACCCGGTCGAGGACTCTGACGAGCTGATCCAAAGCGACCTCTTTGGCGCGGGCTTTCACCTGTTTATTCATTCGGTGTGCTGTCTAGGCGTGCAAGCCGAGTCATGTTAACTTCGTTTTGGGGTAGCTGATGGGGGCGGATTGGCTGAATGCTCTGGAGGACGTCGGGGGGCGTTTACTGCCTGCAGCACGCGATTTCTTGCTCTCACAGCACCCTCCCTTAACGCAGAGCGGGGCTCCAGCGGTCCGCTGGCTCGCCGCTCAAGTCGATGAATTCGTCGATCTGGAGAGCTCGGAGGCCCAGGACGATCGCTTCGTGGAAGGGGCCGGCGCGCTTTTGGGCCTTTTGCTGATCGATCACTTGGGCGGGCGATCTCAGGAGCGAGACGGCTGCCACCGGGTGCAGCTCGGCCGCTTTGGCTGGTTTGACCCTTTCACCGCCATCCAGGAGGTCCTGGATGCCGACGATCCGCGCAGTTGCTTCTCCGAGTACCTCCGCGTCGCGGAGCAGGAGGCCGACGCCAAAGGCCCAGTGTCTCGTGTGGTGCGAGTGTTCGCCGACGAGCTTGGGCGGCTGAGGCCGGACGTGGAGATCGCGTCGCAGTTCGAGCTGACGGTCGACCTGAGCAACGGGGCGAGCGTCGACCTGGCCCGGCTCGAGCGCGTCGCCCGCGACCAAGACGACGACGCTGCCACCGACGCAGCTCGCCGCATCATCAGCATGCTTCCGGGCGCCGAGAACCAGGCAGCCACGCCTTGGAACGAAGCGGCTTCGCGACTGCTTCCCCGGCTCGTGTCGGATCGGTTTCTCGCCAGCCTGCCGGCTGAGCAGGACCTTCACCTGGACGCGCTTGGGGGCGGCGTACATCTGGCGCTCCAACTGCGCTACGGCGAGCGTGCTCGCTACGTACGTCGCAGCGAGTCGTCGGCTTGGGCGCGCGATTCGATCGCGGTTCGCCAACAGGCGATCGACAATCTCGTCGAGCGATCGCGTTCACTGCGAATCGAGCGGGTCAGCGACGAGATCCTCCGCCTGCGTCAGGGCGACGGACTGGACGGCGCACGCTTGCTTCTGCCCGATCTTCACGCCCGGCTTGCGCAGCTCGAAGCCGGTGCATGGCTCGCCGCGGCTCCCCACAGAGATGTTCTGCTCGTGGCGCCGGAACGAGCTCGAGCTCGCCTGGCCGAACGTGCCGAAGACGCTGCGCTTCGGGCGCCGCATCCCGTTTCGGCGTCGTTATTCACGATCGCTCCCAGAGGACCGCGCCCCGCGAAGCCCTGAGACCTTCTCGTCAGAACCGGCTGGGGTCGAGCGGCATGGCGCCCATGTCGAAGGGCGTATCCACGGTGGCTTCTGCAAACTTGGCGAGCTCGTCCGCGAGGAGGGTGTTGACTCGAGGCATCTGGGTACGACGGCTCCTGTCCGCCCGATGATTCCGCACCGCGGCCGCGACCTCTTCGGCGCCAATCTTCCAACCGTGGCGCTCGATCAACTGTCGCAGCTGCGTCGCGAGCACCGCGGCGTCGTTGAGGCGATCGTCCGGATCTTTCGTGATGAGCTTTCGAACGATGGCGTCCGCTTCCTCGCCGCCAGGCACCCGGTCGGCAAGCGGAGGCACCTCACACTTGGCGATCGCCCGAACGGTGTCGCGCTCGGTCTCGCCGACGAACAGAGACCTGCCCGCCAACATCTCCCAGAGCACGATGCCCAGCGCGAAGAGGTCAGCCCGATGGTCGCTCTCCTCTCGCCGAACGATCTCGGGAGACAAATAGCCGAGCTTGCCGCCAATCATGTCCTCATCGCGAACGTGTTCGTGTACGGTGGCATCGGCTAGACCAAAGTCTGTCAGTTTCACAGTTCCGTTCGCGCCGAGCAGAACGTTCTGCGGAGAGACGTCTCGATGGACGATGCCGAGCCCCCTGCCGTTCGCGTCGCGTGCGCGGTGTGCATAGGCGAGCGCCTTCGCGATCTCCTGAACGATGTAAACCGCGATCGGAACGCTCATCGAATGACCGTCGGCGTGAGCGGCCCTCGTGAGCGAGCGCAGCGATTCACCGTCAACCAACTCCATCACCATGATGTATGTACCGTCGATGTCGCGCGCGTCGTACACGCGGACGATGTTCGGGTGCCGCAGCAGCATGCCGAGCCGCGCCTCATCGAGGAACATCGTTCGGAACAATGGGTCAGCAATTGACGGCAGCACGCGCTTGATCGCGACCGGATGCTCCCCCCCATCGTCAAAAGTGGCGATGGCCCTCCAGACCTCTGCCATACCGCCCACGGCGATTCTCTGGGTCGGCTCGTAGCGCGTGGGTGCACGACGAAGCTGCATCGACAGGTTGGGTTGCGGCTTCGAAGCCATGATGCGAGCGTGGCAAACCAACCCGAGCACGTCAAACTAGGGTCATCTCCCGCCCAACGACCATGCGCGAACATCCGTACGCACCATTCATCGATCGAGTGAGCAAGCCCGCGCAGTATCTGGGTGGGGAGCAGGGCGTGGCGCACAAAGACTGGGACGCTGCGAGCTGCCGGATCTGCCTGGCGTTCCCGGACTTGTACGAAATCGGGATGAGCCACCTCGGCTACAAGATCCTGTACGACGTGGTCAATCAACGCCCGGAGCTCCTAGCGGAGCGGGCGTATGCCGTCTGGGCCGACATGGAGCAGGAGCTCCGCTCGCACGACCAGCCCTTGTGCTCCCTAGAGAGCGCACGGCCGCTCGGCGATTTCGACGTCCTTGGCTTCTCGCTCCAGTACGAGCTGACGTACACGAACATCTTGCAGGTGCTCGAGCTCGCGAAGGTTCCGCTCTGGGGCGACGAGCGTAGCGATGCGGATCCGCTGGTCGTCGCGGGCGGACCAACGGCGACACACGGCGAGCCGATGGCTCCCTTCATCGACGCCTTTCTCATCGGAGACGGTGAGGCGAAGTTGCCCGAGCTCATGCTCGCCTGGGCCGACATGAAGAAGGAGGGGCTGCCGCGCGCAGAACGCCTGCTTCGCATCGCAAAGCTCGGCGGCTTCTACGTACCCTCTCTCTATCGCAGCGTCGAAACCGAGGAGACGAAGATCCACGTCGTCGAGCCGAGTCATCCCGAGGCGCCCTTCCCGGTTCAGCGTTCGATCGTCGAGGACCTGAACGACTACCCCTTCCCGGTCGACGGTCCGATCGCGAATTGCCAGACCGTGTTCGACCGGGCGTCAATCGAGGTAGCCCGAGGTTGCACGGAGGGGTGCCGGTTCTGCCAGGCAGGCATGATCTACCGGCCGGTCCGCGAGCGTAAACCCAAAGCGATCATCGACGCCTTGCTTCAGTCGGTGATCGAAGCCGGCTACGACGAGGCCTCCCTCACCTCGCTCTCGACCGCCGACTACAGCGCCATCGCGCCGCTCGTTCACGAGTCGATCGAAGCACTTGGGCCGCATCAGGTCTCTCTCAGCGTTTCTTCGCTCCGGGCGTACGGTCTCAGCGAGGATGTGCTCGACGACATGAAGCGACAGCGCGCCGGCGGCCTGACCTTCGCGCCCGAGGCCGGAAGCCAGCGTATGCGGGACGTCGTGAACAAGAACGTCACCGACGAGCAACTCATGGAAACCGCCGAGCGCGTCTTCTCCCGGGGCTGGAGCAAGATGAAGCTCTACTTCATGATCGGACTGCCGAGCGAAGAGGACGAGGACGTGCGCGACATCGTCCGAACCGGCATCCGTGCGCTCGAAGTCGCCCGGCGGGTTCAGCGGAACAAACGGGCCCGCGTCACCGTCAGTGTGTCAACGCACGTCCCCAAGCCGCACACGCCGTTCCAGTGGTGCGCAATGGATTCGCACCAGGAGATCATTCGCAAGCAACGCCTGCTGCGCAATGAGGCGGCGACTTCGCGCATTCAGCTCAAGACGCACAAGTCGGACGGGTCCTGGCTCGAAGGGATGCTCGCCCGGGGCGACCGACGTCTGGCCCAGGTGATCCACGGAGCGTACCGGCGTGGGGCTCGTTTCGATTCTTGGGACGAAGAGCTGGTTCTCGAGCGTTGGACAGAGTCCCTCGAAGAGAACGGCATCGACGCCGCCGGGTATCTCGAGACGCTGCCCGTGACCGCCCGCCTGCCCTGGTCGCACATCGACGTGGGCCTCGAGCAGGGCTTCCTCGCGCGCGAATACCGAAAAGCGCTACGCAACCGGCTCAGCCCGCCCTGCGGCAAGACCGTGGGCAGCTTTGTCCATCACACGAACGTCCAAGATGCAGAAGCCGAAAAGCGCCGGCTCGTTTGCTACGACTGCGGGGTCGCCTGCGACCTCACCCGGATGAAGGACGAGCGCATCGAGCATCTGCAGAGCATGAACGCGCTCGAGCCACGTAACCCCGCGGAGGTCGAGGGTCCGAGCGAAGACGACATGGTCGATCGACGGCCGTATCACGGAGTCGATCAGGGACCGCCCATGCGGGTCCGCCTCGGCTATCGGAAGCTCGGACGGACGGCGTACACCTCCCACCTCGACTTGGTCCGGGCATTTCCGCGGATGCTCCGGCGCGTCGGGCTGCCCCTCTACTACAGCGAAGGCTTTCGGGCTCTGCCCCGGCTCACATTCGGCCCCGCGCTCCCGGTGGGGACCGCGAGCCTCTGCGAGCATGTCGACGTGCGCCTCCGCGCCGCCGAGAATCCGGACCTCGACCGGCTCTGCGAGCGGCTCAACGAGGCCGCAATCGACGGGATCGAGTTCTTTGCGTACGAGGTGCTCGGCCCGAATGACCCGGCCCTCAACAAGGTCATCGAAGAAGCCGAATATGTGCTGGCTCTGTCGAGAAACGAGCTTGAAAGCTACGATATCGCAGATGAATCTGCGCTGCAGAAGATCCTCGATCAACGGCCCTCGGAGCTCTATGTCGACCGCGAGGTCAAGGGGCTGAAGAAGCGGGTCGACGTCGGAGCCGCCCTGGTGGACGTCCGGGTCGGCGAAGGCGGCGAGGCCCTGGCCGAGGCGGGGCTGGCCGGGGATCTGCTGCCCGTCACGATCACGCTACGGCTCGGAGGCAAGACCACGCCCCGGCCCGGAGAGGCGCTCCGAGCACTGACAGGCATCGATGAGCTGGCACCGCGGGCGGTCCGCGCTGGGTTCTTCGCGAATCGGGCCGGGGGCCGAATCCCACCCTTGCAGTTGGATGCCCTTCGACGCAAAATTTCTCTCGAGGCCGCCGAATGACCGACCGTTTCGACATCGTCCGGAGCTGGGTCCGCATGGCGGCGGACCGCGCTGTCGACAGGCTGAG
>JBLYYU010000504.1:0-3445 GCA_048550275.1 Polyangiales bacterium | reverse complement strand
GGTCTGGCGGATCCGCGTGACCAGGCGCTCGCGTGCGAGGCGGTACTGAATCAGGTCCGCGATCGTGAGCAACCGAAGGTTGTGTTCTTTGGCGAATGCGACGAGGTCCGGGTAGCGGGCCATCGTGCCGTCGTCTTTCATGATCTCGCAGATCACGCTTGCTGGTTTCAGGCCGGCGAGACGTGACAAATCGACCGAGCCCTCCGTGTGCCCGGTTCGCTGAAGCACTCCGCCGGGCACCGCTTTGAGGGGGAACACGTGACCCGGGCTCACCAAGTCCGCGGGCCCCGCGTCATCCGCGACCGCCGTGACGATCGTATGCGCCCTATCCCCGGCGCTGATGCCGGTCGTAACGCCCTTTCGTGCTTCGATCGAAATGGTGAACGCGGTCGACCGAGACGAGCGATTGTCGTCGACCATCATCGGGAGATCGAGTTGCCGGATGCGGTCTTCGGTCAAGCTGAGACAAATCAGGCCGCGGGCATGCCGGGCCATGAAGTTGATCGTCTCAGGGCTCGCCATTTCGGCCGCCATGCACACGTCGCCTTCGTTTTCGCGGTCTTCGTCGTCGACTAGGATGACCATTTTCCCTTTTCGGATGTCATCCAAGGCCTCCGCGACCCGCTCGATCGCGCTCGTCATATGGGCGCCACCATGACGCGAAAGCGCCCGCCATTCCAGCGGACCGCTGCAATTGCTCAGGTGTCCGGGGCGTCCACGCCGGGCTTGCCCATCAGGCTTGCGACGTACTTGGCGAGAATGTCGACCTCGAGGTTGACTCCGGCTCCGATCGCCATGCTGCCGAAGGTCGTCTCGTCCAGGGTGAACGGCACCAGCATGACGTCGAATCGAGGACCTTCGACCGTGTTCACGGTGAGGCTGACGCCATTCACCGTGATCGAGCCCTTGGGCGCGAGAAAGGGAGCCAGCCGCTGCGGGACCTCGAAGCGTGCGCGCACGTAGTCCCCCTCGGGCTCTCTCGAAACGAGGGTCCCGACGCCGTCGACATGGCCCGTGACCAGGTGGCCGCCCAGGCGTTCCCCGAGCGCGAGCGCACGCTCGAGGTGAACCCGGTCTCCCTTCTCGAGGGCGCCCAGGTTCGTTTTGTCGATCGTTTCGAGAGACGCGTCCGCTTCGAACCGCGACTCATCGAAGGACTTTACTGTCAGACACGTCCCATTGACCGCGATCGACTCGCCGAGCTGATACGGGTAGAGCCTGCAGGCGATTTGGACCCGGAGGCCGTCGCTCCGCCGCTCGAGCTCGTCGATGGTTCCTAGCTGCTCTATCAGTCCGGTGAACATCTACTGCTTCCTCTCGAAGTCCCCAGTGATCAGCCAGTCGGATCCAAGGGACTGAACTTCGGTATGCTCCAAACGCCATGCGTCTTCGATCGATTCGACGCCGACGCCCCCGGCGAGCGTGAGCGCCTTGGCATCGCCGACGATGCTCGGGGCGACGAAAATCGCGGCAGAGTCCGCCAAGCCCTGGTCGAGAAAGGTGCCATGGACCTTTGAGCCACCCTCGACGAGAAGCCGAACTACTCCTCGTTCTCCGAGTCGTGCGAGGGCTTCGCGGACGTTGACGCCGCGCGCATCCCGAGCGACGGGGATCAGCTCAGCACCCTTGCCTCGCAGCGCCTCTTGGCGAGATGCGTCCGCATCCGGAGCATGAAAAATCACGGTGCTCGCGCCGGAGCTCCCTTTTGGATCGAGGATGGCGGCGCCAAGTGGAGTTCGCAAATCCGCGTCGAGAACGACTCGGACCGGGTCGAGGCCTTCGACGCGCCGGACGGTTAGCTTCGGGTCATCGTTCAAGACCGTCCCGACGCCGACGAGGATTGCGTCGCTTCGATCGCGCATCCGGTGGGCTTCGTCTCGTGCATCATCGCCCGTGATCCATTTCGAGTCGCCGGTGCGCGTCGCAATCTTCCCGTCGAGCGTGATCGCCGCCTTCAAAGTGACGTGCGGCAAGCCGGTGCGGATGTGCTTGGCGAAGTCCGCGACGAGCCGCGTACACTCTCGTTCCAACAAGCCCACGCGGACCGAGATGCCCGCTTCTTCGAGCCGGGCGATCGCACCCGGCACGTGCGGCGCCGGGTCGCGGCAACCGATGACGACCTCCGCGATGCCCGCCTCTAGAATCGCTTCGGTGCAAGGACCGGTCCTGCCCTGGTGGTTGCAGGGTTCGAGCGTCACGAACAGCGTGGCGCCATCGACCTCGCTGGCCGAGTTTCCAATCGCATCGACTTCGGCGTGCGCCTCACCGACCCTTGCGTGGTGACCGAGCGAAAGGATCTTTCCGTCCCGGACGATGGCCGCGCCGACGTACGGGTTTGGGCTTGGTCGGCCCCGCCTCGCCTCCGCGAGCGCCCGCCCCATTACCTGGCGTTCGAAATCCGACCACATGTCAATCCTTGAGCTGGGCCAGCTCCTCGACGAACTCGCCGACATCTTGGAAGTCGCGGTACACGCTGGCGAATCGAACGTAGGCAACCGGGTCCAGACCGCGAAGCTCGAGCAAGACGTGCTCCCCGAGTCGCGCCGAATGGACCTCTTGCTCACCGGTATCCACGAGCCAGCGCTCGACCTGATGCAAGAGGCGCTCGAGGGCTTCCGCGGAGACGGGGCGCTTCACGCAGGCGCGACGAAGCCCAGCCAGGAGCTTGGTGCGGTCGTAGGGCTGCCGGCGTCCGTCGTTCTTCACGATGAGCGGAAGGGTCTGCTCGACTCGCTCGTAGGTCGTGTACCGGCGGCTGCAGTGCTCGCACTCGCGCCGCCGCCGCGTAACTTCGCCCGCCTGTGACAGGCGCGAGTCGATGACACGGTTTTCCAAGGTTCCGCAGTAGGGGCAGCGCATATTCGGGCAAACGCTAGCGCCCACGCCGGCTCGGAGCAACGCAGCGAGATGCGATCAGTCGCGAACCAAGCGGACGAGGGATTCCAAGTGCGCGGTTTGCGGAAACATGTCGAACGCGATCAGTCGATCGACGCGGTAGCCTTTGGCGGTGGCGAATCGAAGGTCCCGAGCGAGGGTCGCCGTGTCGCAGGAGACGTAGACGATGCGCTTGGGGCCGGGAAGGAGCTGCGAGCTTTCAAAGAGCGCCTTGGCCCCCTGACGCGGCGGATCGAGGACGACGACGTCGTATTGACCTTTCGGCGGCTGGTTCGCGTCGCCGACGGCCACCCGGGCGCGCAGGCCCAGCCGCTGCAAGTTCCTTTGGCAGGCTTCGACCGCCCGCGGATCCTGCTCGACCGCGACCAGCACGCTTGCCTTCGCCGCCAACCCGGCGGTGAAGTTGCCGATTCCACAGTGGAGCTCGAGGACGCGGAGGCCTTCGGGTTCAGCGAGGCGAACGACGGCGTCGACGAGTCGTGCGTTCACGGCGTCGTTGGCTTGAGTGAAGGCGCCGGCTGGCCCCTCGAGCTGGCCGCCGGCCGCCGCT
>JBLYYU010000503.1:0-14844 GCA_048550275.1 Polyangiales bacterium | reverse complement strand
GAGCCGAAGTAGCAGCACATCGCGCGGACCGGGACGCCGCTCTGAACGCAGCCGACGCCGATCTCGAAGCCGCGCTTTCCGCGGTGCGTGGCGCGCAGCGGAGAATCGATTTGTACCGGGACACGCTCATCCCTCAAGCAGAAACCACGTTTCAATCGGTTCTCGGAGGCTACCAAAGCGGACGATCGACGGTCGCTTCCGCGCTCCTTGCCCAGCGCGACCTCCTCGAGCTTCAGCTGGAGCTTGCGAAGAGCCGGGCGCGGCACGCTCGGGCGTGGGCCGTACTCGAAGCCGTGGTCGGAAGAAGCGTCGAACCTGCACCCGAAGGAGAAGATCGATGAATCGAAGCAACGAAAGTCGACTCACGAACAACGCCGCATGGATCGCACTGCCGATCGTGGCGCTTGCCGCCTTCGGGCTCGGCGGGTGGCTACTCGGGGGTTCCCGATCGAACACAACGCCGGTAGCACCGCAAGCCAGCCAAGCGGAGGAAAGCGTTTGGACGTGCTCGATGCATCCACAGATCCGCCAGGAAGAACCGGGCCAGTGCCCGATCTGCGGAATGGACCTGATCCCCTTGCAACAATCTCCCAGTGAAGACGCGGACGGCGCAAGACGGGTCACCCTCTCGGAGCGCGCCAAGATCCTCGCCCGGATACGGACAGTACGAGTCCAACGCCTCGGCTCCGGCAAGGCGGAGCGACGGCTGCTAGGCCGGGTCGACTACGACGAACGAAGCCTGCGCACGGTCACCGCTTGGATCGGTGGTCGGATCGAACGGCTGCACGTGAGCACGACCGGTGAGCGAGTGAAGCGCAGACAGGTGATCGCAACGCTCTACAGTCCCGAGGTATACAACTCGCACCAAGATTTGATCCAGGCGCGACAGCAACTCGAAAGGCTCCAGACGGGAGCAACGCCGAGCTCGCGCCGGGCAGCAGAGGCCGCGCTCGAAGCAGCCCGGGACCGCCTGAGACTCATCGGCGTCCCACGATCGGAGGTGCGCTCCATGGAGCGCGCCAGCAAGCCATCCGAGCGCGTCAGAATTCGCACACCGTTTGGCGGTACCGTCATCGAGCGGCTCGCCACGCAGGGAAACTACGTGCAGACCGGTAGCGGCCTATACCGTGTCGCCGACCTATCGACGCTCTGGGTTCAGCTAGACGCCTACGAGAGCGACCTTCAGGTGCTGCGCCCCGGGCAAGAAGTCTCACTTCGAGTCGAGGCGCTGCCAGGCGAGCCATACCAGGGGCGCGTCACTTTCGTCGACCCGGTTCTCGACGCCAAGACTCGAACCGCCAGGGTGAGGATCGAGGTCGAGAATCGAGATCGACGGCTACGTCCCGGCATGTTCGTCGAAGCCATCGTGCAGAGCGGGCCCGACCCGAACTCCCCGGAAACCGCGCCGCTGGTCATTCCGGCGACTGCTCCATTGTTCACTGGAAGGAGGTCGCTGGTCTACGTGGAGCTCGAGGAGCGAGAAGCGCCAACCTATGAGGCCAGAGTCGTCACCCTCGGACCACGGATGGGCGAGCTCTACCCCGTGCTGTCAGGCCTCGAAGAGGGCGACCGCGTCGTAGTGCACGGAGCCTTCGCAATCGACGCGGACCTTCAGATCCAGGGTGGCGAGTCGATGATGAAGCTTCCGATCGAGCAGGACACGCCGTCGGACCACGAGCACCACCAGATGCCGGGGCATTCACAATGACGTCCGGTGAGAATTCGCGCCACGGGGAGCTCGTCTCGCCCATCTGGAACACGTTCCTCGGCTTCTTCGTAGACAACAAGCTGATCGTCTCTCTGCTGGTCGCAGGAATTATCGCAGGCGGGGTCTACGTTTCCCCGTTCGACTGGGAGCTCGGAGGGGCGGCTCGGGACCCCGTTCCGGTCGATGCGATTCCAGACATCGGCGAGAACCAGCAAATTGTGTTCACCGAGTGGGCGGGTCGCTCGCCTCGCGATGTCGAAGACCAAGTCAGCTACCCGCTAACGACCGCGCTTCTCGGAATCCCCGGCGTACGCACCGTGAGAAGCTCGTCGATGTTCGGCTTCTCGACCATCTACGTGATCTTCGAAGACGGCGTGGAGTTCTATTGGTCACGCTCTCGCATCCTCGAGAAGCTGTCATCGCTCCCGACCGGGACGCTGCCCGATGGCGTTGCGCCCTCCTTGGGTCCAGACGCAACGGCGCTCGGGCAGGTGTTCTGGTACACGCTCGAAGGACGGGGCCCAGACGGCGAGCTACTTGGCGGCTGGGATCTGCACGAGCTCCGCTCGATCCAGGACTGGGTGGTCCGCTTCGCCCTGCAAGCGGTTCCGGGCGTCTCGGAGGTCTCCTCGGTTGGAGGATACGTCCGCGAGTACCAGGTCGATGTCGACCCCGAGGCGATGCTCGCGAGCGGAGTGACCATCGAGCAGATCGCGCGATCGGTCCGAGAGTCCAATCTCGACGTCGGGGCGCGGACTCTCGAAATCAATCGGGCCGAATACCTGGTCCGCGGCCTTGGGTTCATCCGAAGCGTCGCCGACCTCGAGCAAACCGTCATCGCCACTCGCAAACACACGCCGATCCGCATTGCCGACGTCGCACGAGTCAGCCTCGGACCGGCCCAGCGCAGAGGCGCCCTCGATGACGCCGGAGCGGAGGCTGTGGGCGGGGTTGTCGTGGTCCGCTATGGCGAAAATCCGCTCGAAGTGATCGAACGCGTGAAGGCGAAAATCGCGCAGATCGCGCCTGGTCTGCCGAAGCGCACGCTGGAAGAAGGCACGACCAGCCAGGTCAGCATCCACCCGTTCTACGACCGGACGACGCTGATTCACGAGACTCTCGACACGCTTTCGACGGCTCTCTTCCAGCAAGTCCTGGTCACGGTGTTCATCGTGCTGGTGATGCTTCGCCACCTTCGCTCTTCTCTACTGATCTCCGCAGTGCTTCCGCTGGCAGTCCTGGCGGCATTCATCGCGATGAAGCTGACGGGCGTCGACGCGAACATCATGGCGCTTGCTGGCATCGCGATCGCGATCGGAACGATGGTGGACATGGGCATCGTGTTCACGGAGAACATCGTCACCCACCTCGAGCAAGCGGCTCCCGACGATAACCGGGCGCGAATCATCACCCGTGCCAGCGCTGAAGTCGCCCCCGCGGTCGTCACTTCCACCTTGACTACCGTCGTCAGCTTTCTCCCGGTGTTCGCCCTCAGCGCAGCCGAAGGAAAGCTGTTCCGGCCCGTCGCCTACACCAAATCGTTCGCGATCGTCGCGGCGCTGCTCGTTTCGATGCTCGTCTTGCCCGCACTGGCGCACCTGCTGATGCGCCGACCCGACCGAAAACGAGACCGCCCCGGCCGTCGGTCCTGGCGCGACGAGATTCCGCGCCTGCTGCTCCTGAGCGCCATAGGCTTGCTCCTGACTCACGACTGGCGTCCACTCGGCGCCGGTGAGCCCTTCATCACGAATCTGGTTTTCGTCGCCCTCACCGTCGGTGTGTTGCTGTTCGCATTCTTCGCGTTTCAACGCGTGTACGTTCCGCTCCTCCGCTGGTCGTTGAGACACAAGGCTCTTTCCCTCGCCCTACCCGTCGCAGTCTTGATTGCTGGAGTAGGAGCCTGGGCAGGCCTCGGTCGAGAGTTCATGCCGCCGTTCGACGAGGGCTCGTTTCTCTACATGCCGACCACGATGCCTCACGCTTCCTTTGGTCAATCCCTCGAAATGCTGCACACGATGGACGCGGCGATTCAGGCAATCCCGGAGGTCGATCGCGCTGTAGGCAAGCTCGGACGAGCCGAGAGCCCTCTCGACCCAGCCCCGATTTCGATGTTCGAAACGCTCGTGACCTACAAGCCAGAGTTCGGCGTCGACCAGAACGGCGACCGTGTTCGAAACTGGCGCGACCACATTCGCTCACCAGAGGACATCTGGGATGAGATCGTCGAGGTCGCGGCTGCACCCGGCCTGACAAGCGCGCCCATGTTGATGCCGATCAACACGCGCATCATCATGCTGCCGAGCGGAAGGCGCGCCCCAATTGGGATCATGGTCTACGGACCGGATCTCGATACGATCGAGGCTTTCGGGATGAAGCTCGAAGAGATCCTTCGCAACTTGGAAGGAGTTCGGCCCGAAACTGTCTTTGCAGATCGCGTCGTTGGCAAGCCGTATGTCGAAATCGATATCGACCGGGAAGCGATCGGTCGCTACGGGCTCACGATCCGCCGCGTGCAAGAGGTCATTCAAGTGGCGCTTGGCGGTCAGACTCTGACTCGAACCGTGGAAGGCCGCGAACGCTACCCCGTCCGGGCCCGATACATGCGCGAAGAGCGAGGAAGCATCGAGGCCCTCGGTCGCGTTCTCGTGTCGGCCCCAGGTGGAGAGCAGATCCCCCTCGAGCAGCTCGCAGAGATCCGCTACGTCAAAGGGCCGCAGGTGATCAAGTCCGAGGACACGTTTCTCACCAGCTACGTTCTCTTCGACAAACGACCGGAGCTCTCCGAAGTCGAAATCGTGGAGAACGCACGGGCACTTCTCTCGACAAAGATCGAGCGAGGCGAGCTCCAGGTACCCGCCGGAGTGAGCTACCGCTTCGCCGGGACCTACGAAAACCAAGTTCGCAGCGAGCAACGTCTCGTCCTGCTCATTCCAGTCGCTCTCGCATTGGTGTTTCTGCTCCTCTATCTGCAGTTCCGACGCGTCGTGACGACGATCATCATCTACTCCGGCGTCGCGGTCTGCGTCGCCGGCGGCTTCATCCTCATCTGGCTCTACGGCCGCCCCTGGTTCCTCGGCTTCGAGCTCTTCGGCACCGACATGCAACACCTCTTCCACGTCGACACGATCAACCTCTCGGTCGCGGTCTGGGTTGGCGTGATCGCGCTGCTGGGAATCGCCACCGACACGGGTGTCGTGATGGCCACATATCTGTCTCAACGCTTTCGCGCGGCCCCACCCAGCTCGATCGAAGACGTACGCGCCCGCACCATCGAAGCGAGCCAGCGCCGGGTTCGTCCCTGCTTGATGGCCACGGCAACCACCGCCCTAGCTCTGCTCCCGGTCATCACCTCGCAGGGTCGGGGCGCCGACGTGATGGTGCCAATGGCTCTGCCTTCGGTCGGAGGAATGGGAGCGATCTTGCTGACGCTCTTCGTGGTGCCGGTCCTCTACAGCTGGGTCGAAGAACGGCAATTCAGTCACCGACGACCGAAACGGCAGCGTTCATTGCAGTAGCAGGACGTAAACCAACGCCCCGCCCGCCACCAACAAGGCCCCGAACGAGATCACGATCGGCCCGCGAATCGCGACGGGAAACAGCCCTCGCTCGAGGTTCCGCGCGACCCAGAGGTAGCGGCTCACCGCATAGATCAAAGTCAGGCCCCCGAAGCTGATGAACCCGACCCCGGCCGCGACGGCGATCACACGTTCGTTCCCGGCACCCAGACGCTCGAGAATCACCCCGAGCCCGACGAGCCCGAGGGCGGTCCGCACCCAGGCTAGGAACGTCCGCTCGTTCGCTAGGTGGTCGCGTGCGGTGCTGTCCCGGTTCTCGACGACTTCCATGACCATCGGTCAGGTGCATACCACACCTCTCACTCGCTTGGGCGGCCGAGTATGGTCCGCGACGAGGAGGGACGCATGGCTTCGGAGCGAATGAGCCCCGTCGACACCGCCTGGCTTCACGTGGAGGACCCCGACAACCCGGCGGACATCGTCACCCTGCTGACGTTTGATGAACCGCTCTCGTATCAGGCGCTAAAAGAGACCGTCGCAACCAGGCCACTCAAGTACGAGCGATTCAAGCGGCGCGTCAGCGAGGCAGATGGTCACCGGATCTGGGAAGACGATCCGGACTTCCACATCGAACGCCACGTGGCCCGCCATGACCTCGACGCGCCGAACGCGAAGACGGTACGCCGATGTCGGAAGCGATGAAGCCCGCTGAGCAAAATGGGCACGACGAGCACCGGCCGCTACTCGACGTCCTGGTCCACGAAGCGAACGAGAAGACAAGCGAATCCAGGTTCCGCGGGCTCAAGACGCGGATGGACGCCTTGAAAGGCACCCCGGAGGCTTTCGTCGCCTTCGGGATTCTGAACGCCCTCGGCCACACCAGCGCCACCGTGAAGCACATCGTCAACGAGGTCTTCGGCCGCAAGGCGAGCCTCGTGGTGACCGACGTTCCAAGCCCGCGCGAACCGCTCTTCATCGATGGAAAACTCCTTCAAGACCTGATGTTCTGGGTCCCCCACCCAGCGAGCCTCGGCGTCGGGCTCAGCATCCTGAGCTACGCCGGAAAGGTGATCGTGGGGGTCAGGGTTGACGCGGCAGTGAGTAAAAGCCCCGGTCGCCTCGTCGAGGTATTCGAGGAAGAAGCGTCCAACCTGCTCGGGAAAGCAAACCAATCGTATTGACGAGAACGATGGAACTTGTGACTCTCGGGCGCTCTGACGCGTCTGGAAAGGTCCTGGAGAATGAAGCCCCGTTTCGCACCGATTTTGCTACTTCTGGTCGCCGCTATCGCGCTGCCAGGCACCGTCAACAACACGAAAGCCGATGAAGGCTACACACTTCGGATCGCCTCGCTCGCGCCCGCGGGATCCTCGTGGATGAAAATTCTCAACGCCTGGAACAAGACTCTCAAGGCCAAGACCGACGGGAAGCTCAAGATGCGCTTCTACCCAGGTGGCTCCCAGGGTGACGAGCGCGACTTCGTGCGTAAGATGCGCGTCGGCCAGCTGGACGGCGGCGTCGTCACGATGACCGGGATGAGCATGTTGGTTCCTGCGATGACGGTGCTCACGATTCCGGGGTTCCTCGACACCTACGAAGAGTTGGATCGCGTCCGCGCGAAGATGGCCCCCGAGTTCGAGAGCATGTTCGGCAAGGAGAACATGAGGCTCGTCGGCTGGGGTGACGCCGGAAAGACACGGCTGTTCTCCGTGCAACCGATCAAGTCGCCGAACGATATCAAAGCCATGCGTCCCTGGGTCTGGAAGGACGACCCGATTTTCGTCGATTTCTACCAGGTGATCGGGGCGAGTGCGGTTCGGCTCGGTGTACCCGAAGTCTACCCAGCGCTCCAAACCCGAATGGTGGACGTGGTCTCGTCGTCGGCGCTCACCGCGGTGGCCCTCCAGTGGTACACCCGGGTGAAGTACATGACAGCGCGGAACTCGGCGATCATCGCGGGTGGCACCGTCATGCGAAAAGACAAGTACGACGAGCTGCCCCCCGAGTTCCAAGAAGCGTTCGACAGCACCGCCGCACGGGCGCACGAGCTGCTCAACAAGACCATCCGAAAGGATGACGAGAAGGCGTACGGCGTCGTCTTGAAGAAGGGCATCCAGGTGGTCGAACCTGGCGACGCGGCCGCCGATTGGGACGCAGCTCACAAGAAGGTTCGCGACAATCTGACAGGGCGAATGTTCTCGAAAAGCCTCGTGAACGCGGTAGCCGAAGCGGCGAAGCCGTAACGGCGCGCCAGGGGCTCGTGAGCATGGCGGAGCATCTGCGCCTCGAATCGAATGGGATTCGAGTGCATGCGGCCATCCAAGGCTCGGGGCCCGCTGTGTTGTTCTGTCACGGCTTTCCGGGGCTCTGGTATTCCTGGCGGAAACAGCTTCAGGCGGTCGCCGATGGCGGGTTTCGCGCAATCGCGGTCGACATGCGCGGCTACGGCCGAACCGATCGGCCCGTACACGCCAGCGAGTACGGGAACCAGACCATCGTCGCCGACCTGTGCGGCGTGCTCGACGCTCTCGGCGAGAAGCAGGCCGTCTTCGTGGGGCACGACTTCGGTGCGCAGGCAGCCTGGGCGGCGGCGCTTCACGCGCCGGATCGTGTGAGGGGGGTCGTTTCAATCGCGGTGCCGTACGGAGTCGGCTTTTCGAAGGGCGACAAGAAGGCCGGCAAGCCACGCGGCGAGAACGCTGAAGCGGGGCCAAGGGGCCGGAGGCCGAGCGCGACCTACGCCGCCATCGCGAAGAACCACTTCCTTCATCTGCACTACTTCCAGAAGGTCGGCCCCGCAGAGGCAGAGCTCGGGGCACACCCGCGCCTGTTCCTGAAGCGTATTTACTGGGCCCTCAGCGCGCGCGGCAGCCTCCTCGATTTCAAGAAATTCCCCGCGGAGGGCACGGGGTATCTCGACGTGCTCGCGGATCCGCCGGAGCCACCACCTTGGCCGTGGCTGAGCGAAGAAGATCTCGACTTCTTGGTCGACGAGTACATGCGGCCTGGGCCGGAGACAGCCTTCATCGGAGGGTTGAGCTCGTACCGAGCAATGGACGTGAACTGGGAGCACGACCAGGAGTACGGCCGAACGAAGATCGAGCAGCCAGCCCTTTTTCTTTGTGGCGAGAAGGACCCTGTGCTCCAGATCATCACGCCCAAATCGCTCGAGACGATGCCCGATCGCGTCCCGGGCCTGCGCGGCATCGAGCTCATTCAGGGCGCAGGCCATTTCGCGCAGCAGGAGCAGCCGGACGCCGTGAACGAACAGCTCCTGAAGTTTCTACGCGCTCTCGACTAGCGCTCAGGCCCTGAATTGATCGGCGAGCTGGCTCGAGAGCTTGTAGACCAGCCCGTAGATCGACAACTGCGGGTTGGCGCCGATGCTGGTCGGGAAGAGCGAACCGTCCATGACGTAGAGGTTCTCGAGATGGTGGACCTTGCCGTCCACGCCGGCGACGCTCCGCTCCGGATCGTCACCCATCGGGCAGCCTCCCATGACGTGGGCGCTGCCGACGGTCGCCTTGTGCGCGGCGACGTCGAGCTCCGCAACGGCGGCTTTTGCCTCCTTCCACGAGCGGTAGTGTTTGGCTTGCTTGTGCGCAGGCCGCGCGGATTTGGCGCCCGTTGCGAACTGCATCTCTAGCATCACGTTGAATGCCCGCCGCACACCCTCGAGCAGGTAGTCGTCAATCGGGTAGTCCACGATGGGCCTGCCCTTGTCGTCGAGCTCAACCGCGCCACCCTTGCTTTGCTCGTGGAAACCGTCGCGCATGAGCGCGATCATGCACTGAGTGTGGCCAAGCTGATCCATGCTCTGAGTGATCTGCTCACCCGCTGCGGAATAGAACCCAGCGGCGAAAGCAGGCTGAAGCGGCGGCACTTCCAACTTGAAGCCCACGGGCCCATCGTGAACGTGCTGCCATTGGAAGTGATCGGAATAGATCGACTGCGGAGCGCCGTAGAACGGGTCAATCGACTCCTCGTAAATGGCCATGGTGAGCGTCGTGGGATGCAGGAAGGTCCGCTTCCCGATGAGGCCATGCGGATCGGGCGCCTTCGAGCGTAGCAAGATGGCAGGGGTGTTGATTGCGCCCCCTGATAGGATCGTGCGAGTTGCCCGAACGGTGATCTTCTTCCCCGTGGTCCCCCGCACGTTCGGCGTGAGCGCCTCGGCTTCGACACCCGTCACCGTTTCACCATCGCGCAGGATGCGAACCACGCGCGCCCTGTGGACGAGCTTGGCCTTCTGATCCAAAGCCCCTGGGATCGTCGTGACGAGCATGGATTGCTTCGCATCCACCGGGCAGCCCAACCCGCAATACCCTAGATTCAAACAACCGCGGACGTTCCGGTGAATTGTGTCCCAGGAATAGCCCAGCTTCTCGGCCGCGTGTTGCAGGGTTGCGTTGTTGCCGTTCGGCGTTTGTGGCCATTTGTGGATGTTGAGCCGCTCCTCCATGTGCTGAAAGTACGGCGCCATTTCGGCGACCGAGCATCCGCTCACGCCCATGTGATCGGCCCAGAACTGCAGGGTTTCGGGCGGCGTCCTGAAGCTCGTCGTCCAATTGACGGTCGTGGACCCGCCGACCGAGCGCCCTTGGAGGATCACCATCCCCCCGTCCTTGGTCCCTCGCCCGGTCCCCTCTTGATAGAGGTCGCGGTAGGCGGCTCGCTCTTGCATGTCGAACTGGCTCGAAGTTTTCAACGGCCCGGCCTCGAGAAGAATGACACGCAGGCCCGCCTTGCTAAGAGTTTCGGCGGCCGTGCCTCCGCCCGCGCCGGTTCCCACGATGACGACGTCCGCCTCGAGCTCCAAGTTGGCGCTGAGCTGGCTGGCATCGGTGATGTCCCAACCCCGCTCGACGGCATCGTTGTAAGGGTCGGTGCCGCTTCCCAGGGTGACGGTCGAAAGATCGGTCACGGCCTCGCCTCCTTCGCAGGGACGGCCGCAGGTCGAGCGTCCGAGACCTTCTTTGGGGGACCCGGGTACCCGGTGGTCGCAGCGTTTGCGGGGATCAAGTACCAAGCGCTGATGATCAACCTGATGACCGCCGCGTAGATCGCGTTCAGCAAGCCAATGCCGCTGTCGCGCAGACGAGCGAGCGCATTCTCGGCGTCTTCGAGCGATGCCTTGGACCAGGCCGACCATTGTCCCGTGGTCAATCCTCGCGTCAGACCGAAGCTCAGGACGTCGAACGCTTGTTGGACACCCGCCACGACCGGCGCCGAAAGATCGGCCATCAGAGTGTCGAACGATTGAATCGTTTCGTCGATCCCGGCGGCGTCGCCCGAAGCAACCTTTCCTTTGAGGACCGCAGGAGTCAGCGCGCGCAGCAGCTCGAGGTCTTCGGGACGGAGCACTTGCATCCCCGTGGCCGGGCTGCTCGACGTGCAGCCCGACAGAGTCGCGCCCGCGCTCATCGTCGACAGGGCCGCGGCTCCTGTTGCGGACAGCTTGAGAAAATGACGTCGATTGGATTGCATTGGAGGGCCGAGTGTACCCATACGGACCGGCTCGGCGTCCAGCAGAAAAGGCAGCTCAGCCGTGCCTGCTCCGCAGGAAGTACTCGCTCATCGTCACGCTGGTGATTTTCCAAATCGGGAGAAAGGCGGCGACGCTCTGTAACATGATGCCCATGTTCTTGATGAGCTCGAAGCGATTGCTCGCACCGTAAAAGGTGTACGGGTTCGTCATGTGCTTCGGGGACGGCCAGGACTCCTCGACGATCCCTTCGTAGGGAATCGCGCCGGGAGTAAGCACCTCGTCGACGACATTTCGGACGTAGCGAGCTCTGGGCTGCATCGCCTCCGACATCGGCCCCTGGCGATTGAACCAGTGCCGCATCCAGCGGTCCTTCGGAATGCGCCGCGGGCGCTCCAACGGAGTCACGGTTATGACATACGGAGAGCGCTGACCATCCGGCCAGTCACGCCTCCCCCCATGAGGGTTGCCGCCATAGTCCGTGTACACGTGCTCACGGACACGATAGCCCGCCACCCGGAAACCGGCCCCGCTGAGGTGCTGTTCGAGCGCTGCGTGCGCGTCGGTGTCATCCACCCAGGCGCTGACCTCAGCCACGAACGGGTCGTTACGCTTGGTCGTCGGGGTGGGCGATGGAACGGTCACGAGGTCGTCGTCGATGTTCATCAACAGATAGCGCGCTCCTGATTGGAGCAACTCCGGCGCGCAGTGTTCGAGCAAAGCCGTGCGGCGCTCGGCGGGCTCCATCGGGCGGTCCGGCCGGAGCAAATAGATGAGCTTGATCATTGCCCTGCCTTGAACCGGTCGTGGGTCGCTCGAAAGTCGCCTATGAGCTCCGGAATCCCCTCGGCGGCACTCGTCCGGGGCTCGTATCCCAAATGGGCTCGCGCTTTGTCGACCCGAAACGACGCGTCGCGGCAGATCGAGCGGACACCCCGCCGTGTGATCGTCGGCATGGGGGCACCGAAGAAGTGAGCGACCTCGCCGAGATAGGCGAACGCATAGGCGATTGGATACGGAATGTGGACCTTGGGCCAGCTATAGCCGAGTGCCTCGACGATCGGGCGGTACCAAAGCACCGGATTGGTCGGTTCGTCGTCGCTCACGAAGTACGCCTCGCCAGCCACGAGATCCGGGTCCTCGCCTAGCTTCTTGGCCAACAAGAAGTGAACGTCGACCACCGAGTCGACGTGAACGTTGTCGGTCACCGACTCGCCGTTCCCGATCATTGCCTTGAATTGACCGGCGGCGAGGTGCTCGAGGAAGTCGCGCGTCATCATCGCACCCTCCCCTGGGCCCCAGACGCCGCCAGGGCGAACCGCGGCGGTGCGAAGCCCAGCAGGGTCGTCCGCTTCGAGAACGAAACGCTCGGCACGGCTCTTCGTCTGCGAGTAGAGGTCGGCAAGGCCGTCGTTGCCGACATAGGGGGCCGTCTCGTCGCCTCCGCGAATCGGGTCGTCGACGGCGACGGTGATCGAGCTCGTGAAGATGAGCTTCTTCACAGCGGACGCCTGGCAGGCGCGGACCACGTTCTCGGTTCCTTCAACGTTGACGCCGTACACCTTCCGACGAACGCTCGGCCGTGCCAACGTCAGGGTGTTGATGATCGCGGCGACGTGAAACACCGTGTCTACGCCACTGCACGCGAGCTTCATCTCATCGGCTCGACGGATGTCCGCAACGATGCTTCGAACTCGTGGGTCCCCTTCAAATGGCGCGAGGTCGAGGGCACGGACCTCGCAACCGAGCTCGAGGAGACGCCGAACGAGGTGCTTGCCGACGTAGCCGTTAGCTCCGGTCACGAGACAGACAGGACCAACTTGTTTCGGATCGACGGGGAGCTCCATGATCTACTGCAGACCTCGAAGCCGCGTGCTAGCGTCCGCTGTCCAAATGAGCAAGCTGACGCCCGAACTGATCGAAAACGCGGACGCCGCGCACTGGGACGAAGTCACCGACCTCCTGGTCGTGGGCCTCGGTGCGGCCGGGATCACCGCCGCGATCGAAGCGCGTGAACGCGGCGCGGAGGTGAAGCTGCTCGACCGGTTCGAAGGGGGAGGCGCTACGGCGATCAGCGGAGGCGTGTTCTACGCGGGAGGCGGCACGCACGTTCAGAAAGAGGCCGGTGTCCAGGACAGCGTGGACAACATGTACCGCTACCTCTCGATGGAGGTGCAAGACGCGGTGTCCGACGAGACGCTGCGGGACTTCTGCGAGACGAGCGCGGCCAACGTCAGATGGCTGACCGACCGCGGTGTCCCGTTCTTACCGAACCTCTGCCCGATCAAGACCTCGTACCCCACGAACGAGTATCACCTCTACTACTCCGGCAACGAGACCTTCCATCCTTACTCCGAGGAGGCGACACCGGCTCAGCGCGGCCATCGCGCCGATGGGGGTGCCTTTCCAGGGGCAAGCATCATCGAGCCACTACGGGCGCACGCGCTCGAACAAGGGGTGCGAATCGAGCTTCAGGCACGAGTCACCCGCCTGATGGTCGACGAGTCGGGAGCGGTCGTAGGCGCGGAGTATCAGCACATTCCGTCCGGCTTCTGGCGCGGCTTGCACATGAGCTTGCACAAGCTCGAAACCGCGATCGCGAAGTTTGCGACCGGCGCAGCCGCCCGATTGCGCAATCGATGCGACTCCATCGAAGCCGCACATTCCGCGTCAAAGCGGATACGTTGCCGGCGTGGCGTAGTCCTTTGCGCCGGCGGTTTCATCTTCAATCGAGACATGGCCGCGGAATACCTGCCCGAGTTCGTCCCAGGCCTGCCACTCGGGACGGCGGGCGATGACGGCCTCGGAATTCGGCTCGGCCAAAGCGTCGGGGGGAAGCTCGACCAGATGCATCGAGCATCTGCCTGGCGATTCCTATACCCGCCGCACGCATTCGCACAGGGCCTGCTCATCAATGGCGATGGCCGGCGCTTCGCCAACGAATTCTGGTACGGCGCTAAGATCGGCGAAGCCCTGGTCGAAGAGAATCACGGCGTCGCGACTCTCATCATCGACGAGAAGCTCAAGAAGCTGGCCCATGAACAATCGAAACCCGGCCAACTCCAGTGGTTCCAGCGCGCGGCAGCCCTGATGAACCTCTACTTGAACTGTAAGAAGGCCAAGGACCTCGACGCACTCGCGGACATGCTGAACGTCCCCCGGGACACCTTGAAGGCCACCATCGAAGAGAACAACGCGGTGGCCAGGGGCGCTCGCAGCGATCGCTTCCACAAGGCCAGCGATAGCATTCACCCGATGAGCGACGGGCCCTACTATGCGATCGACTGCTCACTCGGGTCGCAGCGCCACCTCTGCGCGGTCATGACCCTCGGCGGCCTAGCTGTCGACGAAACGACGGGTCAAGTGCTGAGCGAGAACGGAGGCGTCGTGCCCGGTCTGTACGCGGCCGGGAGAAACGCCGTCGGCATCTGCTCACGGCAGTACGTCAGCGGCCTGTCAATCGCGGACTGCGTCTACTCGGCACTACGGGCAGCGCGCCATTCTACCGCCATTGCTCAGCAGCCCTCGACCGAGAGCTCGCCCGACGTCGTCGTGTAGGTCGCGTCGAGGACCCCGCTGTCCGCGTCGTACGACCAATTGTCTTCTGGGAGCTCCGTGCCATCCAGGCTGACCGCGCAGACATCGAACGCACCGTTCAGCGTGCGCATCGACGCTTCGAGGTGAACGGTCCGCTCGTTGCTATTCACGAGCGTGAGCGCCCACGCGTTTTCGCCCTCTTCGCTGCTCCATGTGCCGTCATCGTAGAACGTCCCGGCCGTCTCACCGCGCGGGAAGGCCAGCACGTGCAGTAGATGATCGCGGTCGGAAGCGTGAACGATCTCGGGGTCGTCGCCGTACTCGGCAAGCGTGAACACATCCGGCGAGAGCATGGGAATGATCGCTCCGACCTCGACAAACATAGGGATTTCGGGAATCGGTGCCGAGACAGTGACGCTTCGTCCGCCCTCGTGCATCTGCGCGCCCGCCAAACCGAAGGTCCCACCCTCTTCGCCGTAGCTCACCGAGCGCCACCACTCGACCCAAGTGCGCGCGGGCAGGTACAGCTCCCGGTCGACTGCGTCTTCGATGTAGACGGTCGCGACCAAGATTTTGGGACCGAACATATACTGGTCGTC
>JBLYYU010000502.1:0-9601 GCA_048550275.1 Polyangiales bacterium | reverse complement strand
GGGGCTTGTGGTTCCATTAAGAACCGTTGACGGAGACGGGCAGCGCTGGGGCGCTGTCACACTCGTCGCCGCGGCGCTCGGAGACACAGCGCCCAGTGCCACCGGCCTATCCGGCACCCCCGCCGTAAGCCAGCAGGCGGCAGCGCGAGCCCGAAGGGCGAAGCCCGGCGCGAACGCGCGGGCAAGGCAATGCGAAGCGATTGCCGCGCAGGGAGGATTACGGGTGGGGTTGGCGCTCGTGTGGGGGCGGTGGGGTGGGACAAACAGGCGCCGAAGGCGTCCGAGCGGGTGATGTAGCTAAGACGAACCACGTCTCGGTTCCTGCAGCCCGCCACCCCACATCCGCGGCAGCCAGAGCTCGTCTCGCAGCCACTCACTCAGGCGAGCGCCCACCACGCTTCACAGCCAACCGCGGAGCCACCACACCCCCCATACTCCAAATTCAAACCCTCTTCACGAACCGCGAAACCGGGCCCTCGAGCGTGAACGGGTGCAGCGCACTCCGAGCCTTCTCGGTGAAGCCGGTCCGGCCGATGCCCAAGTAGAGGCCGGTTCTGATCTTGCGGACTTCGTCGAACATCGTGTGCAGCAGTGCGCCGCCGGGGCCGCCAGTTCGGAGGCTGTTGAAGTCGGCGTATTCGAGGTGGAAGGCGTCGCCCGGGTCGCCGGGGAGCTTGGAGGGAGCGAGCCGCGTGCGCATCCGGGCGGAGCGCTTCACGCCGGACGGGGTCATGAAGCTGTTGTAGCCGTGGCCGTGTGCGGGTCCGCTCGGTTCGAAGGCTTTGCAGAGCCAGCGGCCTTTCGCGTTCACGGCGAAGGCGCTGAGCAGGTACCCTCGGGCGTCTCCCTGGTCGAGAAGGCGGGCTGCGAATTCGCCGTGCATCTCCTCGAATGTTGGCGCTGCGAGCTGGCGGTAGACCGCCACGATTTCATCGCGGGTCATCATGTGGAGATCGAGCGCCTCGAGCTCACGCTGCGCGGAGGGAGATGTGTCGATGGGTGGGCTGATGTTCGACATTCGCCGAGTTTAGCAGTGCGGCTCTGGCGCGGACATCGCCATCGGCTCTCCCGGCGACCCTTACCCTGTTACACTCCTATCATGCGCGTGGGGATACTCTTGTTGAGCTTCATGGCCGTTCTAGGCTGCGAGAACCGCGCCGCGGTGGAACGGACCCAGGCCTATGTTCGCGATGTCGACTACGGGCGCGTCCAGGAGCTGATCGAGCAGGACCTCGGGAACCATCAGGCCGGGGTGACGAAGGCGGCCGAGAAGCTCGCTCCGGGCTTTGGGCTCAGCGACCCGGCGAAACGCGAAGCTCAAGTGAGAGCTGCTTTGAGGATTCTTCAGGAACCCAAGAAAGGTATTGATGAATTCGTGGCATCGCCGATGTCATTTTTGGCGGCCGTTGGCCTCGACGGGGTGGTGATCGCGCGCGATCGAGAGCCCGACCGGATGAAGGGACAGAACTTCGCAGAGCGGTTCGAGGTGGTCGCGCAGGCCCTCGAGGGAACGGCAGCGACCGATCTCGGAGAGTTCTTCGCGAAAGATCCGAGCGCGCCGTCTTCATGGTCGATCTTGTTCGCGGCGCCGTCGGTTGAGGATGGTCGGGTGGTCGGCGCCGTCCTGGCTGGAATTCCGCTCTCGCGCCTGGCTCAGCGCTTGAGCCGGCAGTTCCGCGTGGAGCAGAAGAGCGGGGCGCCGGTCTGGGTCTATCTCTACAAGAGCAAGCGGCTCTTTCATTGGGACACGCCGCCGGAGGTCGATGCGCTGGTTCGCGACCCGGTCGCTCGAGCGAAAGCGCTGGCGAGCTCTCCTGCGGGCTACAGCGAAACCGTGCGTCTCCAGGGCGAGCTCCAGGTTTTCGGGGTGTTCCCGCTCGAGCTGCTTGGGCCGGATGTCGGAACGATCATATTCCGAACGCCAGAATGAGGGCGCTCAGGCCTGCGGTTCGTTCTCCTCACCACGAACCAGCATTCGTTGCGGGACCGTGATTCGAATCCCGAGCTCGTGGAAGCGCTTGCTGATGCGTCGAAGCATCTCGCGGCGCACGGCGAAGAGCTGGTCGGGTTGGGTCTTGACCATGAACTTGATGACCATTCCGTAGTCGGTGAACTTGTCCACACCCAGCATGTCGGGGGCGCCTATGACCTTGCCGTGCCAGTTGGGGTCCTCGCCGAGCTCCGCGGCGACCTGAACCAAGGTCTCCATCACCATGTCGACGTCTTCGTGAAAGCCGATCGGGATCTCGAACACCGGGCGGCCCCAGGCGTACGTACGGTTGGTGACGTGGTCGATGTTGCCGTTCGGAATGAAGTGGACTCGGCCCTCGAGGTCGCGGAGTACGGTGACTCGCATGTTGACCGACTCCACTGTGCCGGTGACCCCGCGGATCGTGACGAGGTCGCCGAGCTGGTACTGGTCTTCGGCGAGGATCAGGAAGCCAGAGAAGTAGTCCCTCATCAGGTCCTGGGCGCCAAATGCGACTGCAACGCCGAGAAGCGCAGCGCCTCCGAGAACCGTCTTGATGTCTACGCCGGCCTCTTGAAGCACCAACAAGGTGCCGAAGATCACGATTAGGACCCGCGACACGCTACGAAAGCTGAACGCGAGCGTGTCCGCCCGGCCCGTGCCCGTCGACCGCGACCCGCGGCGACGGCCGACCAGAGTCCGCGCGATTCGTTGCGCGCTGAGTTGCACGAAGACGAGCAAGGAGAACGCCGCCAACATGACCAGCAAGATCCGCAGCCCGCGTTCCTTGACCCAGTGCTGGACGTTCTTCGGGTGAATCGGGCTCTCAAGCCAGAGCATACTCCGGCGTGCTTTTGCGGCCTCTTCCTGCTTCTGATCGACCTCGTCGGTCACGCGCAACTTCGCCTCGTCGAGATGAACCATGCGTTCGAGAAGGGACTCGATGTACTTGGCGCGGGCTTCGCCAGCTCGTGCCGATTCCTCGATCATGCGCCGCAGGCTCTCGTTGTTCCGTTCTCGCCGCTGGATCCTCTCGGCAGAAACACCGGCGGCCCTGCGCTTGGCGAGCCTCGCCTCTGAGGTCTCTAGCGCGCGTCGAAGGTTCGCTGCTTCTTCGGCGTCGCTCTTCGCCAGGCCCTGTTCGAACTCGATCTGCCGCTGAAGAGCTCGTTTGCGTTCCACGAAATCCGAGAGTGCGAGTTTCGCAACCTCGACCTCTTGTTCCGTGCGCTCCAGCGCGTTGTTCGCCTGAAGTTGCGCTGCCGTCATTGCGCTCGAGGTCTTCTTCGGATCTGGGGCAGCTGCTGCCGGCGGGGAAGGGACGGCGACAGGCATCGGAAGCCCAGGCGTCTTTTCGCTCACGGCGGGTGTCGTCGGCTGCCCCGCTGGTGCCTCGACTTCTGCCGGCGGCGCGGCCGAGATCTCGCCGGTTAGCTTTCCGAGCACGTTCTCGTCGTTGGCGATCTTCTCTTCCATGGCGCTGATCTGTTCGCGCACGGTTCGCTCGGAATTGAGGGCGAGGTCGGTCTGCGTATCGTAGAGCTCGTAGTCCTGTTCGAGCTCGAGAAGCTCCTCTTTGAGGGCGAGCGCTTCCTCGGAATCCGGTTCCAGCGCTTCGAGCGCCTCCTTCTTCGCGTTCCGCTCCAGCGCGACATCCGTCATTCCCTCGGCTAGCCGCTCGAACCAGCTGGTCCTGGTGCGGAGCTCGCTTCGGAGCCAGCGGAGTCGCTGCTTGTCGAGTGTGATGACCTGGCGGATGCGGACGACACGCTTGGCGTCGGATGCGATTTCGGTGGGAGGCTCCGGCGCGCCCGCGTCGACAATTGCCTCGCCCGGTTCCGGAGCGCTGAGGTCGGCATCGCCGGCTCCGGCATCGCTCTGGGCAATCGTCAGCTTCGGGGCGAGCTGCACGATCGAGGCGACGGTCAGAAGACAAATCAGGCGAAGGATCTGGTTCATTCTAGGTCGCATCATACATCGCTTTGCAGTTGATCGAGCGCTCCTCTCGGCGAGAGGGTGAGTTGCCAGGGCGCGAGGATGCTTGGTTCGTCGACAGCGGCTCGCCACTCTGACAGAAACCGGTCTCGGGGCCACATGCTTGCGCCGAAGCGGGCGAGGTGCTCGGTGTGAACCTGGCAGTCGACGATTCGGAACCCCCACATCGCGAGATGGCCGAGGAGCGTCGTGAAGGCGACCTTCGAAGCATCGGGCTCCGATGCGAACATCGACTCCCCGGCAAACGTGTTTCCGAGCGCCACCCCGTAGAGCCCGCCGACGAGCTCGTCGTCACGCCACGCCTCGATGCTATGCGCATAGCCGAGCTCGTGAAGTCCGAGGTAGCCGTCTCGAAGCTCCCGGGTGATCCAGGTGCCTTGCTGATGGGGGCGGGGCACTGCAGCGCATGCCTCGATGACATCCCCGAACACCGTGTCTGCGGTCACTCGAAGCTGTCCTTTTCTGATCACCTTTCGAAGGGACCGGGACACGTGAGCCCGGCTCGGCGCAAGCGCGAATCGTGGATCGGGGGAGAACCATAGGAGAGGGTAGCCACGGGCCGGCCAAGGAAAGATGCCGTTTCGATAGGCGACCAGCAGTCGTTCGGGCGAGACGTCTCCTCCCACCGCGACGATGCCTTCTTCGTTGGCATCGTCGGGGGCCGGAAAGGAAAGCTCCTTGTCGAGAAGGTACACGGGCATCGGTGGACGCCGTAGGCTAGCTCAAGCTCGGCCGAGATGGTGGTTCCCGGTGCCTAAGCTTCTCCTGGCGGTGCGTTCGTGTCGAGGAAGCTGAGGACGATATCGCCGTCTTTGGCTTCGGCCGTGGCGGTGCCGCCTTCCGTCAAGCTGCCGAAGACCATCGCTTCGGCTAGCGGCTTCTTGAGCTTTTGCTCGACGAGCCGCGCCATCGGCCTGGCACCCATCTGCGGGTCGTAGCCGTGCTCCGCAAGCCAGTCTCGTGCCGATTCGTCCAGCTCCAGCCGGACCTGCTTCTCGGCGAGCATGTCCGCGAGAAGGGCGACCTCTTTGTCGACCACCAGTCGGATGATCTCTTTGCGAAGCCCGTCGAAGTAGACGACCGCGTCGAGGCGGTTGCGGAACTCGGGTGTAAACGTCCGCTCGATCGCCTGCCGGGCACGACCGATGGCGAAGCTCTTGGGCTCCTCGTCGCCGCCGAACCCGACCACCTTTTCGGTTGCCTCGAACGCACCTGCGTTGGTGGTCATCACCAAGACGATGTTGCGGAAGTCCGCCTCGCGACCGTTGTTGTCGGTGAGCTTGGCGTGGTCCATGACCTGCAAGAGGATGTTGAAGAGCTCTCCGTGCGCTTTCTCGATTTCGTCGAGAATCACCACCGCGTGGGGGTGTTTGCGAACGGCATCCGTGAGCAAGCCGCCCTGGTCGAAGCCGACGTAGCCGGGAGGGGCGCCGATGAGTCGCGATACCGAGTGACGCTCGCTGTACTCGCTCATGTCGAAGCGCAGGAGCTCGACCCCCATGACTTTGGCGAGCTGACGTGCGAGCTCGGTCTTCCCGACGCCCGTGGGGCCTGCGAAGAGGAAGGAGCCGATTGGCTTGTTGTCTGCGCGGAGGCCTGCCCGCGCCAAGGTGATCGCGCTGACGACCTTGTCGATGGCTTCATCCTGGCCGAAGATGACCTTGCGAAGCTCCGGGCCGAGCTCTTTGAGCTGGTCGCGTTCCTTGGCGCTGACTGATTCGACCGGCACCCTGGCCATCTTGCTGACGACCTTCTCGATTTCCTTGATTGTGATCCGGTGCGTCCGTTTGCCTTCGGGCCGCATGCGTTCGAGCGAGCCTGCTTCGTCGATGATGTCGATCGCCTTGTCCGGCAGGAAGCGCTCGATGATGTGCTTCTGCGCGAGCTGTGCCGCCGCTTCGAGGGCGTCATCGTCGTACTTCACGTCGTGGTGCTCTTCGTAGTACTGACGGAGGCCTTTCAGGATCGCTACGGTATCCTCGACACTCGGCTCGTGAACTTCCACCTTCTGAAAGCGTCGCGCTAGCGCTCGGTCACGTTCGAGATGCTTGAAGTCGGCGTATGTCGTCGAGCCGAGGCAGCGCAGCTTTCCGGAGGCAAGCGCAGGTTTGAGAATGTTCGAGGCGTCCATCGAGCTGCCAGTCGTTGCGCCGGCGCCGACGATGGTGTGGATCTCGTCGATGAAGAGAACGGCATTGTCGAGCTCTTGCAGGCGCTTCATCACGGCCTTGAGCCGTTCCTCGAATTGGCCGCGGAACTTCGTGCCGGCGAGAAGGGCGCCCATGTCGAGCGAGTAGATCTGTGCGTCGCCGAGGATCTTCGGAACCTGGCCTTCGTGGATGCGCCGCGCCAAGCCCTCGGCGATGGCGGTTTTGCCGACGCCGGGTTCACCCACGAACACGGGGTTGTTCTTTCGCCGGCGGCAGAGCACCTGAACGGTCCGGTCGAGCTCGGCGTCTCGGCCGATCAGAGGGTCGATGCGGCCTGCGGCGGCCTCGGCGATCAAATCGGTGGCGAAGGCTTCGAGAGGGTCCCGATTTGCGCCGGGTTCCTCGTCGCCGTCGTCGAAATCGGTCTCGGTGTAGCCGTCGGTTTCGCCTGGAATGATATCGGTGCCGACCCCGTGTGAGATATAGCGCTTGAGATCGAGCGAGGTGACGCCGGCTTCCTGGAGCGAGTAGGCAGCGAATGATTCATCCTCTTTGAGCACCTGGACGAGCACGTTGCTCCCGTCGATCGTCTTCATCTCGGAAGAGATCGCGTGAATCGCGGCTCGCTGAAGAACTCGCTCGACGGCTAGGGTCTGCCGAGGCTCCACGTCGACGGTCTCGGGCACCCGCGTCAGCCGGTCCTGGAGAAATTCTTCGAGCTTCTGCTTGAGCTTGCGGATGTCGGTGCCGCAGGCCTTGAGCGCCTTCGAAGCCTTCGGGTCCTCGGTGAGGGCAAGCAGAAGGTGCTCGAGGGTGACGAACTCGTGACGCATCAAGCTTGCGAGGTCGAATGCCTTGCGAAGCGTCGTTTGGAGCTCTTTATCGATGACTGGTCCAGCCATGGTTACGCGTCTTCCTCCTCTTCGGGCTCCATCGTCAGGCGGAGCGGAAACTCTTGCTCCTGCGCCATTCGCTCGACCCGCTGGATTTTGGTTTCGGCGACCTCGCGGGTGAATACGCCGGCCACGCCGACACCGTTGTGGTGGACGTGAAGCATCACGCGGATGGAGTCCTGTTCGTCAAGATGGAACACGGTGTGCAGGACCTGAACGACGAACTCTCTGGTGGTGTAATCATCATTGTGCAGCAAGACCCGGTAGAGCCGTGGGCGCTTCAGCTTCTTTTCCGGTTTGACCTGAGTGACGGTCCCGGCATCGTTGTCGAACCTTTCGGCCATTCCCTATTTTAGCGCTTTCTTCGATGCCGCCCAGCCCGCCATCACACCGGCGTTTTCGCAATCTAAGGCCGGTGGTAGCGATCCGCTAGGGGGGCTACTCGAGTGCGAGCCTCAGGTAGAAAAACTGGTTCTGCGCGTTCCGGATGGTCACGGAGGAGTCGCTGGCCGCCTGGACTACGAAGCTGTTGCCCGATCCGACCGTCGAGAAGCTCCCGTCCTGGTCGAAGGACGTGTAGCCGAGGACGACGCTCGGGACGCGACCGAGCGAATGTTCGACTTCGTATTTGCTGCAGCCACGGAATTCGAGCCAGTTGCACTGGGAGTCGGAGATAGGCGGAAAGGGGTGCGATTCCCAGACGCCCTCTGCGTTGGTCATGTTGCAGGGAAGCTCGGCCAGGGTGACCGTGCGGTCTTCGGCTTCGCCGCAAGGATCCCCGCATGCCGAGCCGGCGAGGACCAGCAGGGCGAGCCCCATCGAGCGAGCGAGTCTAGGCATCGGCATCTCCCGAAGCGGCATAGTACGCCCTCAGCGTGGCGACCAGTGATTCGATGGTTTGCTCGGAGGAGGTGGCGGCGATGCGAAGCCCCAGAGCTTCCGCGCTCTTCGTCGTGATCGGGCCGATCGAGAAGAGATCGAGGGCGTTGAGCAGATCGGTCGCTTCGGTGCCGAGCAGGTCGCAGAGATTGTGGACTGTGGACGAGGAGGTGAACACGATCGCGTCGCTTTCGCCCGAGCCGATCAGAGCTCGGATACGGGCTGCGTCTTTCGGCCCGGGGGGGAGGTTGCGGTACGCGGTGACCACGTCGACCTGGGCTCCGCTATCGCGGAGTGAGTCGGGAAGAAGCTCGCGCGCCACCTCGGCGCGAGGAAGAAGAACTCGCACCCCAGGGCGCAGCGACGGCCCGAGCGCGGCGACGACGCCTTCGGCACGCGCATCCTCTGGGACGAGGTCGGCGCGGACGCCGCGGGTTCGAAGCGCCTGCTGGGTCTTCGCGCCAATCGCGCAGACCTGAGCCGCGGCGAGGGCCCGGACATCCAGATCGGCCTCGGCCAGTGTTGAGAAAACGACATCGACGGCATTGGCGCTCGTGAACAGAACCCAGTCGTAGCGCTCGAGATGGCCCGCGGCGTCCCTCAATGGGGCCAGGTCGACTGGAGGGGCAATGCGGATGGTTGGCGCCAAGATGGGTTGTGCGCCCTCATCACGGAGAAGCGCGGAGAGCGAGCCGGCTTGGCGCACTGCGCGTGTCACGACGATACGCTTTCCGAACAGAGGCTTCGTGTCGAACCAGCGAAGGTTCTCCCGGAGGCGCACCACCTCGCCCACGATGGTCAGCGCAGGAAGGCCGAGGCCGGCGTCTGTCGCCCGTTGGTGGATGTCGGCAGCGGTTCCTACGACCGTGCGCTGCTTCGGCATAGAAGCCCACTGCACCACGGCGACCGGGGTGTCCGGAGGCCGCCCGTGCTCGACCAAGAGCTTCATCAAGGAGTCGAGCTTTCGCATCCCCATGAAGATGACGAGCGTCTGAGTTGCGGTCGCGAGCTTGGACCAGTCGTGACCGGTTCTGTCTTTCTCGACGGACTCAGTTGCGGTCACGTAGGCGACGCTCGAGGCCAGAGTGCGGTGCGTCAGGGAGAGGCCGGCATAGGCGGTGGCGGCGAGCGGAGAGGGCACGCCAGGAACCACTTCGAAGGGAATCCCCTCGGCGGCCAGTAGCTCGGCTTCCTCGGACCCGCGTCCGAAGAGGTACGGGTCGCCACCCTTGAGTCGGACCACTGTCTTTCCAGCTCGTGCGGCGTCGACGAGCTGCTGGTTGATCTCCGCCTGACGCTGACTGACCCGCCCGGCACGCTTGCCGACGAACACGAGCTCCGCGTCGGCTTTCACTGCGTTGAGCTGGTCCGGGTGAACCAGGGCATCGAATAGGACCAGATCGGCTTCGCGCAGGCGCCTGAGGCCGCGAGCGGTGATCAGCTCGGGGTCGCCGGGCCCTGCACCCACCAAGTACACTGTCCCAGGCGCGACCATGCCGCTCAGGTCTCGCCCGGACCGCTCGGCGGGACAATCGGGTCTGTTTCGACCACGCCGCTGCGCCTCGTTCGCTTCTGAACCGCGCGGGCTTTAACTTGTGGGCGTACTCCGCCGGCATCGTTCGGAATGAAGCGAATCTCGGTCTTCACCTCGAAGGAGAGCGATGTGAGCGCGCGGTAAAACTCGCCAGCGATATCGGTAGCTTCGAGGAAATCGC
>JBLYYU010000501.1:0-5062 GCA_048550275.1 Polyangiales bacterium | reverse complement strand
TTGGCCGAACCGTCGCTACGCGCGTCTTGAACGCCGACAACATCGTGACGACGGTAATGGAGGGGGACGGGGCGGTGCGCATGAACGAGATCGTCGAGCATCGGATCGGCGAGCTCATCGCCAAGTACGAAGCTCACCCCATGGCAGGGCTGGTCTTGCCGGAGGAGGAGCGCCCCGCCCTCAGAGCGGAGCTTCTGGAACGAATCCAAGCGGAATGGCCGAAGCCAGGGGGCTTCTTCCACACCTTCGCAGGTGAGTCCGTAGACCTCCAGGGGGAGCTCGAACGCCGCATGAAGGCCCTCGACCGCGAGAGCTACGAGGGGGTCCTCAGGCCCGCGTTCCAGCAAGATGAGTGGAAGCTGATCGCCGCCGGCGCAGTGCTGGGCACGGTCGCTGGCGTGCTCCAGCTGGTGTTCATCTTCGGCGAAGCCATGGAGCGCTTGAGCCGCTAGGCAGGCGGGTGCTGGCCCAGCGCTCTCTCAACGGCTAAACAACTGCCCGTGGAAAACACCGCAACCCTGCTCGTCTGCTGTCCTGACCGCAAAGGCCTGGTCGCCGCTCTTGCACAGCTCCTCTACGGGCACGGCGCCAACATCCTCGACGCCGACCAGCACACCGACCCGGTCGCCGGCCAGTTCTTCCAGCGAATCAAGTTCGACATGTCGGAGCTGCACACGGATCGCCGCAGTCTGGAGACCGCAATCTCCGAGGTGGCCGAGCGATTCTCGATGACTTGGCGCATCGCAGACGGGAAGCAGCACGACAGGACGGCGATCTTCGTCTCGAAGTACGACCACTGTTTGTACGACCTCCTCTTACGCCAGCGCTCCGGCGAGCTCGCAACTGAAATCCCGCTGATCATCAGCAACCACGACGAGCTCCGGCCCGTGGCCGAGCAGTTCGACATTCCCTTCCATCACCTGCCGATCACTAAAGAAACGAAGCGCGCCCAGGAAGAGAAGGCCCTCGAGTTGCTACACGCCGCAAAGGTCGATCTCGTCGTGCTCGCCAGGTACATGCAGATCCTCACCAACGACTTCCTGACCGCGTACGAAGGGCAAGTCATCAACATTCATCATTCGTTTCTGCCCGCCTTCATGGGCGGCAAGCCGTACCACCGCGCGTTCGAGCGCGGGGTGAAGCTCGTTGGCGCGACGGCTCACTACGCCACCGCCGACTTGGACGAAGGCCCGATAATCGAGCAGGACGTCGTCCGATGCTCGCACCGCGACTCCGTGGAGGACCTCGTCCGAAAGGGTCGCGACCTCGAAAAGGTCGTCCTCGCGCGCGCCGTCCGCTTGCACCTCGACGACCGCATTCTCGTCTACGACAACAAGACCGTCGTTTTCAGCTAAGGAGCAGCCATGTCCGAACGAGTCCAGCTCAGCATCGACAACCACGTTGCCACGGTCCGCATGTCGCGACCGGAAAAGCGAAACGCGCTCGACGCGGACATGTTCGATTCACTCATTCGGATGGCCAAGCGCATCATCGCGGACAAGAGCGTCCGAGCCGTGGTCCTTCACGGCGAAGGCAAGGCATTTTGCGCCGGACTCGATTTCGGCTCGTTCATGGGGTCGCCCGATCTCATGCAGAAGCTTCTGTCCCGCGAGGACGAAAGCCTCGCCAACATGGCTCAACGTGCGGGCTGGGTCTGGCAGGAAGTCCAAGTTCCGGTCATCGCGGCGGTTCACGGCGTCGCGTTTGGCGGTGGGCTCCAAATCGCGCTTGGCGCCGACATTCGTTACGCCACCGCCGACGCGCAGTTCTCGGTCATGGAGATCAAGTGGGGTTTGATCCCGGACATGAGCATCACGCAGACCTTGCTCGAGCTCGTTCCGCTGGATGTCGCAAAGGAGCTGACGTTCACCGGGCGGATCGTCCCAGGCACCGAGGCGGCCAAGCTCGGACTGGTCACCAGGATCAGCGAGGACCCGCTTGCGGACGCGCTCGAGACCGCGAAGCTGATCGCGACGAAATCTCCGCACGCGATTCGCGCCGGCAAAGCGCTGCTTCGCGACGCGCCGGGGATGTCCCGCGCGGACGCGCTCAAGCTGGAGACCGCGCTCCAGGTCACTCTGCTCGGCAGCCCCAATCAGATGGAGGCCGTGCAAGCCAACATGATGAAGCGTGACCCGAGCTTCAAAGACCCGGAATAACCGCACGTCCTCAGGCGGGCTCTGGCGGACGGGAGACTCGCGGCTGGTACTGGCAGCAGTCTGGCGGACAAACGTCGGGCGCGGCTCCTCGCTTGCCGAGGGCTTGGCGAACCGTGACCTTGCCCAGGCGCTCCTCGATCAACTCGCGGATCATCCCGACGAATGCAGGATGGGTTCCGGCCGTAGGTGCCCGAGTCAGCGTGATGCCTAGCTCGCTCGCGAACTCGCGGGCCTCGTGGTCGAGGTCCCAGACGACCTCCATGTGATCGGATAGAAATCCGATGGGAGCGACGACCACGTCCTTCACGTTGATCTGCGAGAGCGCCTCGAGATGCTCGAGTACGTCGGGGCCGAGCCAAGGGACGTGCGGCGGGCCGCTTCGGCTCTGATACACGAGCTGCCAGCGTTCATGGCGTGCGCCCTCAGCAACTAGTCGTGCAGTCTCCTCGATTTGGGCCGCGTAGTCGCAGGTTTCCGCCATTGCGTCGGGGATGCTGTGGCCGCTAAAAGCTACGCGCGCACATTCACGGCGCTCCTTCGGCAATGTTTCGAGCGCGGCGAGCAAGGAGTCGACGTTGGCCTCGATGAACCCTGGATGATTGTAAAAGGCGCGCAGCTTGTCGACGACGGGAGCGTCTTGGCCTAGCTCCTCGCGAGCCTGTTCGATGTTCTCGAGGTACTGCCGGCAACCGCTGTAGCTGCTGTAGGCCGAAGTGAAGAACGCGAGCGCGCGTTTCTTCCCGTCGTCGCGCATCTGCCGAAGCGCGTCGAGGATGAACGGATCCCAATTCCGGTTGCCCCAGTAGATCGGGAGATCGATTTCGCTCTTGCGAAGTTCTTCCTCGAGCGCCTGGATGAGCGCGCGATTCTGATCGTTGAGCGGGCTCTTGCCTTCGAAGTGGTTGTAGTGTGCCGCGACTTCCTTCAGTCGTTCTGGCGGCACGTTCTTGCCACGCACGACGTTCTCGAGGAACGGCATGACGTCCGCGCGATTTTCTGGCCCCCCGAAGGACACCAAGAGAATACTGTCGTATTCGACGTCGGTATCATCCACGCTCGAACTCTCGCGCCTAAAACCCCCGCTGGCAAGCTAAGAGTCTTGCCAAGGGATCGGAGCTGTGCTCTAGCTTGCCCGTGCGGATCACGATTCTGGGGAGTGGCAGCGAGGGGAACGCTCTTCTTCTAGAGTCCGGGGCGGGCGCCGTCCTGGTCGACGCAGGGCTTTCCTTCCGCAAGCTCGCCCAGCGCTTCGAGGCGATCGGCCGGTCCGTTCCGCAGAACGTCGCCGCCGTCATCGTCACACACAGTCACGGGGACCACGCCAAACACGCGTCGACCTACTCGACCCAGCTCGGTTGCCCGATTCGAGCCGCAGACGCGACGATGCAATCGATTCGCATGAGGCCCAAGGCACGGGCAGACACCTTCACCGTGGGCCGGTCTTTCGTCGTGGGGGGAATCACCGTGTACTCGCAGTCGATTCCGCACGACGTCCCTCAGGTTGCCCTCCGTTTCGAAACGAAGAAGTCCAGCGTCGGCTTGGCGACCGACCTCGGAAAGGTGCCGAAGAAGCTCTGCGGTTTTCTCGGTGACTGCGAAACTCTGATGCTCGAAAGCAACCACGACCCCGGCATGCTCGCCGAGGGGCCCTACCCAGCCATGCTCAAGCGACGCGTGGCTGGAGCGGGAGGGCATCTTTCGAATGGTCAGGCAGGAGACGTGCTGGCAGGGATCGCCCAGGCGCCAAAGCGGGTCGTCCTCATGCACCTTTCGGAAACCAACAACTCGCCTCGCCTCGCACGAAGCTCAGCCGAGGCAGCGCTCGGGCATCGAGGCACGGAGCTGCTCATCGCGCATCAACGAAAACCCCTCGAGCTCGGTCCCGTGCACGAGCCCCAAATGCAGCTAAGTCTCTAGCGAGGATTCGATGGGACTCTGGTACGACGAAACGTTCGACGACCACACTCGAATTGGCCTCAAGGTCAAGGAGACATTGTTTTCAGGGCAGAGCCCGTATCAGAAAGTCGAAGTGATCGACACGGTCGGCTTCGGTCGCGTTCTGGTCATCGACAACGTGTTCATGACGAGCGAGTACGACGAGTTTCTCTACCACGAGATGCTCGCTCATCCGGCCATGGCCACGGCACCGACAATTTCCCGCGTCCTCATCATTGGCGGCGGCGACGGCGGCACGGCACGCGAAGTGCTTCGGCACGCCGATGTGAAGCAGTGCGTGATGATCGAGATCGACGAGATGGTCGTCGAAGCATCCAAGAAGTACCTGCCGGGAATCGGCACGGCCTGGGACGACCCCCGCCTCGACGTACGATTCATCGACGGAATCGAATATGTGAAGCAGAGCAATGACGAGAGGTACGACGTGGTTCTCCTCGACGGGACCGATCCGGTCGGCCCTGGCGCCGTGCTCTTCGACGAGCGCTTCTACGCCGGGTGCAAGCGGATGCTCGCACCTGGCGGAGTCATGGCACTTCAGAGCGAGTCGCCTCTGCTGATGATGGACGTGTTCGTCGAGACCCAACACAAGCTTCGCAAGTTGTTCGCGGAGGTGCATCCGTACCTCGGTCCGGTTCCACTCTATGGTACGGGCACGTGGAGCTGGACTTGGTGCTCCGACACAGGCGAGCCGCTGCGCGCGATTCACGAGCGCCAGGAAGCGATCGTCGAAGGCTCGAAGGCGTACAATCGAGAGCTGCACCAGGCGGTCTTCGCGTTACCGAACTACGTCAAACGTGCGCTAAAGCTCTAATCACCGGGTCATCGGAGAACGGCACGCGACGCACGTGCTCGCGATTGGGGCCCGCTCGGCTTTTCCATACGGCTCTCTACGTCTTGCCTCCCGCCCAATCGCTGTGCCGCGCATCGCGAGCCGTTCTCCTATGTTC
>JBLYYU010000500.1:0-7119 GCA_048550275.1 Polyangiales bacterium | reverse complement strand
GGCTTGCAAATCTGCTCGGTTGGACTGGGAGCCGGGGAGCAGGCAAGCCTCGCCTCGGCGCGCGCGCCAATCCGGGGTGGTTGCTGTCTTGCGGATTGGCACTTGCGACGTCGACTGCGCCCCCCATCGCGCCTTTTTTTCCGCGCCCCGTCCATCCAACCCCCCCCGCGTCGCGCGCCGTTCTCCGATGACCCGTGGCCAAAGACACCCCGCGCCCCGGTTGGCGTTCGCCGCGCCAACCTCGTAAGCCTGCGCCCATGCTCCTCGAGCAATACCTCGAGTCTCTGGGCTCCAAAGCCATTGAAAAGGCTCTCGACCTCGAAGGTCCTCGCCCGGCGCTCGTTCGGCCGACGACCGACGCCAAGTTTGGGGACTTCCAGATCAACGGCGCCATGCCGCTTGGTAAAGAGCTCAAAAAGCCGCCCCGCGAGCTTGCGCAGCCGATCGCTGATGCGCTGGCTGACGTGGATGCGATTGCGAAAGCCGAGGTCGCGGGCCCAGGGTTCGTGAACATCCATCTGGCGCCAACGTGGATCGCGTCCAAGCTCACCGACGCACTTCGCGACGCTGCACGCGACGGCGTCCCGGCAGTCGAAAGCCCAAGCAAGGTCATCGTCGACTTCTCGAGCCCGAACATCGCAAAGCAGATGCACGTGGGGCACCTGCGCTCGACCATCATCGGCGATGCGATCTCGCGGATTCTGTCGTTCATGGGTCACGAGGTCGTGCGCGACAATCACCTGGGGGACTGGGGTACTCAGTTTGGCTTGCTGATCGTTGGGATGCGACAATGGGGTGACGAGAGCGCGCTTCAGAGCGACCCGATCAAAGAGCTCGAACGGGTGTACAAGCTCGCGTCGGAGCGCGCCGGCAACGATGACGACTTCGCTGAACGCGCCCGGGCCGAGCTCGCCAAGCTGCAGAGCGGCGATGTAGAGAACCGGCGACTTTGGGAGCACTTCGTCGAAGTCAGCCGCGTCTCGCTCGATTCCGTCTACGCGGAGCTCGACGTGTCCTTCGATGTCTGGCTTGGCGAGAGCGCCTATCACGACGCGCTCCCCGGTGTCGTCGGCACCCTGCTCGAACGAGGCATTGCCCGCGAAGACGAAGGCGCGGTGTGCATCTTCTGGGACGAGGTGGACGGAGTGTCGAAGTCGCTCCGCAAACAGAAGACCCCGTTCATCGTGCGAAAGAAAGACGGTGCGTTTCTCTACTCGACGACCGACATCGCCACAGTCCAGCACCGGGAAGAGCAGTTACAAGCGGATCGGGCGCTGTACGTCGTCGACAGTCGGCAGGGGCTCCACTTTCAGCAGCTCTTTGCCGTGATGAAGCTGCTCGGCGCGCAGATGGACCTCGAGCACATCGGTTTTGGAACGGTGCTGGGCAATGACGGCAAGCCGTTGCGAACGCGAGACGCGAGCGGGCAGGTGATCACACTCGCCTCCCTGCTCGAGGAATCAAAACAACGCGCCCGAGAGCGAATCGACGAGGGCATCAGCGAAGGGCGCCTCCGAGTCCGGCCCGAAGAGATCGACGACGTGTCGCGAGTCGTGGGGATCGGCGCGGTGAAGTACGCCGACCTTCGGCAAAACCGGCTCAGCGACTACCAGTTCGACTGGGACAAAATGATCTCGTTTCAGGGCAACGCCGGACCGTATCTACAATATGCCTACGCACGCTGCGCCTCGATATTCGCCAAAGGCGATCTCGACATGGACGAGATCGCGCGAACCGCGTCAATCTCACTCGACGCGGCGACGGAGCAAGCTCTCGGGAAACACCTGCTTCGCTTCGCCGACGTCGTGTATCAGGCGGGGGCAACCAGTCAGCCGCACTTGATCTGCGAGCACGTGTACGAGCTGGCGCGCGCGTTCAACGGCTTCTACGCGGAATGCCCAGTGCTCGACGCGGAGGGCGCGACGCGGCAGAGCCGGCTCGCGCTGACCGCTCTGACCGCTCGGCAGATCCGCCGGGGCCTCGGGCTGGTCGGCATCGGAGTCGTCGACCGCATGTAGCGAATTCGCTGTATTTCCCGCCGCGGGAGCGCGAGTGTGCTATGCGAAGCCCGCCGATGCAGGGCCGTGTAGTTCGAACATCCCATGAGAGCCTCTGTCTGAGCGACAATCCGCTCGGCGACCCGCACGAACGCGAGCTGTACGTCTATCTGCCGCCCGGATACGACGGCACACAGCGCTTTCCGGTGGTGATGATGCTCGCTGGATTTGGCTCGACCAACCATTCGATTGCGAGTTGGAGCCCTTGGAAGCCGAACACCATCGAGCTCTTCGATCGCTTGGTCGCCGATGGGCGAAGCAAGCCGGCGATCCTCGTCCTGCCGGACTGTTTCACCCGATGGGGCGGCTCGCAGTTCATCGACTCGGAGGGAACAGGCCGATACCAGACCTACCTCGCCGAGGAGATCATCCCCTTCATAGATGCGGAGTTCCAAACGATCCCGGCGCGCGAGGCCCGAGCGGTCGTGGGGCGCTCGTCCGGAGGCTTCGGCGCGCTGCGTCTCGGAATGGACCGTCCCGAGGTCGTCTCGGTCATCGGAAGCCATGCCGGCGACTCCGCCTTCGAGGTCAGCATGCGGCCCATGCTCACGAGCGCTGCGATCGCAATCGACTTGGCTGGCGGGCTCGAGGAGTTCGCCCGCAACATCCCCATCGCCGGGCCGCAAAACGCGACACAGTTCGACGCAATTTTCGTGTTGGCAGCGGCGGCGGCCTATTCCCCCGACCCGCGCGCCTTCCCCTTCGCAGAGATCCCCGTGGACCCCGCCAACGGCGAGCTGCGCGATGAGGTCTGGGCGAAGTGGCTCGAGCACGACCCGCTTCGGAGAATTGACTCTGCGACACCGGCTTTGCGTGCAATGTCGCTAATTTACATGGATGCAGGCAACCGGGATGAGCACGGGCTACACTTCGCAGCGCGGATGCTCAACGACGCGCTCGGCGAGCGTGGGTTGCCAGTCCGCTACGAGGAGTTCGACGGCGGTCACCGCGGCACCTCGTGGCGCTACGAAGTTTCGCTACCGCAAATCGTTGACGCACTTCGAGGAACCGAATGACGAGCAAGAAGAAGAGCACGCAAGAAGACACCGACGCTACGCCGGGAGGGCCGGACACGGCTGACACGCCAGCCAAGCCTACCAAGAAGCAGGCGAGTGGCGGCGCAGCGGCGGCGGCCCAGAAGATTCTCGCGGACGAGAGCCCCCAATCGAAGATCGCCGAACATGGGGAGACCATGATGGAAGGCCCGCGGACGGCAGCGACGCAATCCGCGCGCGTGCTCAGTGAGGTCATCACCGAGAAGCCCGAGCTCGTCGTGCCCCTGGTGGCCAAGTTTGCGAGGGGGATCTCGTCACCGAACAAGCGCGTCGTGCAGACCTCAGCCGAAGCACTTCCCGCCATCGCGCGGATCGCGCCCGCCCGAGTCGCGAGGCAGCTCGACGTCCTGAAGAGCTCGTTCGAAGAAGCCAATGACGTCGGCAAAGACGGCTTGGTGAAGACGTTCGCAGCGCTCTGCACCGCGTCGGTCGCCTATCAGAAACGCCTCGAGCCCGTTCTCACTCTCGCCCTCAACGGTGCCGACGGCAAGACGCTTTTCGCATGGAGCCAGATCGTGCTCCCCGCTCTCAAAGGAGAGCCACACGCGCGCGCGCGCGCTGTCGTCGAAGGCCGGCTAGACCTAATCCCGCGCTCGTACGCCCAGCAGATCGCCGATTTCCTGGGGATTAAGCTGCGCTTGCGCTACCGCTGATTGATCAGGACGAAGTCGTAGTCCTTGTTGCGGTGATCGAAGTCGCGGTCCTCTAGGCCGGGGTTGAGCTCGAGATCCGCGAACTCGTAGGACTCGTAGAGCTCGCCCCGGTGGTCCCAGGATTGCGCCTTGACCATCATGAAGCTGCGCTTTCCGATGTAATACCGGCCACGGCCGGCGTAGTAGTGCGGCACGAAGACCTCCTGCCCGGCGCGGAGGTCCGTGGGCGAATCGATTTCCTCGTTGTGGTGGACGATGATGTACATGTTCTGGCCGACGCGCGTCGCGAGCTCCCAGACGTCCTCGTTGCGTTTCGCAGTAACGGTGCGACCACCCGCATTCGACTCGATGTCGATTCTCCAGGTTGGCTCGCCGTTGACCATGCCGCCGTTCGATAGTTCGAGCACAGCGTCGCCACGCTGCATGGCCTTATTGATGTTCAGGGCTGCGACTTCCAGCATTCGCTCCAGGCCAAAGGAGGTAATCGGGTGGTGGTTGTCCGTCATGGCAACCCGGCCGCGGGGGCTCAGACTGACGGCCAAATCTGGAACAGACCCACTGTGTGCGCGGAGCCTGTTCCTGTTGCTGCCTCGAACGTAGATACCCTCGCGGCCCTCATGTGGTTCGAGGTATTTCACGTACACCTTGAACGGTCTCGAAAACTTGAACGCGAGCTTCTGTTCGATGAGCTCGTCGCCAAACCGTTCCCGCTTCACCAACGTGCCGCGATAGTCGTAGACGCCGGCCATGGCGTTGAATGCCTCGCTGAGAATCGAGTTGACGCGCGCGGCTCGATTAGCCGACGAGTCGGCGAGTGCCTGCCCCCTAGCGAAGGAAATGCCGGCAGCCGCGCCCAAGGAGAACGCCGCCAGCATCAACAGGGCGCGTCCACCATGACCGCCGTTGAGCTTCATCACTTCAAGATCGACGGTTCGTAGCCCTCGGGACGCTCGAAGCCCATGAGCTGGAAGGCCGTCGCCGAGACGTTGGCGATGCCAGGGCTCTCGATACCGCGATTGAGCTGCACGTCGTCGCGACCTGGTACGTACACGTAGCAGGGCACCTCGTTTAGCGTGTGGCTCGTTTTGCTCCTGAGCTCGCCGGCAGATCCGCGCTTGAAGGCCCCGGACTTCTTGTCGACTTCGAACATCTCGTCGCAGTTGCCATGGTCCGCCGTGACGATGAGGGCGCCGTTCAGCTTTTCGATCACCGGGATGAGCCGCGCGAGGCAGAGATCGACGGCCTCGACTGCGATGACCGAGGCGTCGAGGTGGCCGGTGTGGCCCACCATGTCGCCGTTCGCGTAGTTGATTCGCCCGTGGCGCAAGCCACCCCGTTGGAGAGCCGTGAGCGTTGCGTCGGTGATCTCGGCAGCCTTCATCCAAGGTCTTTGCTCGAAAGGAACCAGGTCGCTCGGAACCTCCACGTACTCTTCGTACATCTCGTCGAACATGCCGGTGCGATTGCCGTTCCAGAAATACGTGACGTGCCCAAATTTCTGAGTCTCGCTACACGCGAACTGGCTGACTTGATTGCGGGCCAAGTACTCGCCCATGGTCCGATCGATTTCAGGGGGCTGCACGAGATAGTGACGGGGGAGCTTCAGGTCGCCGTCGTATTCCATGATGCCGACGAAATCGACATCGGGAATCGGCCCGCGGTCGAACTCGCTGAGCTCCGGCTCCGTGAAGGCACGCGTGAGCTCTAGCGCCCGGTCTCCGCGGAAATTGTAGAGAACGACCGCTGCGCCGTCGCGAATTGGGCCGACTGGCTTGCCGTCGCCGTCGGCGATTACGAATGCAAGCAAGTCCTGATCGATCATCCCCGGATTCTCGTCGCGAAGTGTCTGAATCGCCTCGGTAGCGCTTGCGAAGGCCCTCCCCTCGCCGAGGACGTGATGCTTCCAGCCACGTTCGACCATCGACCAGTCGGCATTGTACCGATCCATCGTGATGAACATGCGGCCGCCGCCGGATGCGATGCGGTAGTCCCGCCCACCTTGCTCGTTGAGCTCATGGAGCAGTTTTTCCAGGGCATCGACGTACTCGAGCGCGCTGGTTTCCGGGACGTCACGGCCGTCGAGCAGAATGTGGACCCTGGCCTTCTGGACGCCCTCTTCATTGCAGCGGCGGAGCATGGCGAAGAGATGCTCGATGTGGCTGTGCACGTTTCCGTCCGAAAGGAGGCCGATGAAGTGCATCGGTTCGCCGCTCTCGCTAACCCGACGAACCAGCTTCTTCCAGTCGTCGCCTTCGAAAATCTCGCCGCTTTCGATCGCCATCTGGACCCGCTTCGCGCCCTGATCGAAGACGCGCCCTGCGCCGAACGCGTTGTGGCCGACCTCGCTGTTGCCCATATCGTCGTCACTCGGTAGCCCGACAGCCGTACCGTGCGCGCGAAGACGGGTCGTCAGAGAGAGCCCCGCAAGGCGCTCGAGCGTGGGCGTCCGCGCAAGCCAGACCGCGTCTCCTTCGTTGGATGCCCCGCAGCCGACGCCATCCATGACGACGATGAGCACGGGGCCGGGGACACCTGGAAAACTGGGGTGCTTTTTGAGCTGCCAATCGGTCACGGGAGATCCCTAGCACAGTCGCTCCGATGTTCGACGGCGGGGAAGCAGGCTATGCTCCGCCCATGATCGTCGTTACCAATCGCATCCCGGTAGCCGAGGGCTACGAAATCGATTTCGAAGACCGCTTCCGAAAGCGCGTTCATCTCGTGGATGAGGCCCCGGGCTTCATTCGCAACGAAGTGCATCGCCCGCGCCCCATGAAGCTCGACCACCAGACTGGAGAGTGGACCCGGGGGCCGGCAGGCAGCGGGTACTACGAGGTCAAGACATGGTGGAAGTCGTTTGATGATTTCGTCGCATGGACGACGAGCCCCTCGTTTGCCGAGGCCCACAAGAACCGGCCCCCGAAAGAGATGTTTCGCGGCCCGAACGAGCTCACGATCCACGAGGTGTTTCTCAGCACCGACGACCCCGCCAGCCTCGCGGGCTGAGGGTTTGGATGGGCAGGGATTCCAAAGATCCTATCGCGACGCGGCTCTGGATGACGCTGATCGTGCTCCTGATCCTTCTCGGATGCGTGGGAGCTTTCATCGTACTCCTCTCGGAGTGACGGGAGCTGGCGGCTTCCTTTTCGTAATCGTTCGGTCACCGGCGAGCATTGCGCTTGACCACAATATAACTTGTTCTACACTTCATTTAGTTTACATGCAGTAAAGTTATATCCGCCGTGCGGATATCCGGAGGACCCGTGGAAAACAAGTGCCCAGTGAAGTTTCAGAACATCGATTTTTGCGCCCCTGAGACGCACGATAACCCGTACGAAATGTACGATTACTTCCTCG
>JBLYYU010000499.1:0-4733 GCA_048550275.1 Polyangiales bacterium | reverse complement strand
GCCGACGTCAACGCATTTGGCATCAGCTCCCCCATCCTCATCGCGTACCTGGTCAGCGCACTCATCGCCGTGCCGCTACTCGGGAACCTCTTCCCCTCTCGGTTCTCGTTCCTCTGTTCGATGCGCTACTACGCCGGCAACTGGGCCTACAGCGTCTGGCTCTTCAAGGGCGACGCCTGGAACAAGATCGACGAGAACATCACCAAGGCCGCCCCGGGGCTGCGCGCGCAGCTCGCCGGCATGCTCGACGAAGAGGCGATCACCGCGTCGATCTCGAAGGTCCTGGCCTTCCGCTCCATGCACCTTCACGGCCGCTGCCTTCAGACTCTGCTCCCCAAGGCCGTCGACGACATCGACGCCTACGAGTACCTCGACGGAGAAATGGTCGCCGGGATCGTCATCGGCTGGAACTTCGGAGAAGGGCACCTGCACAACCTGCAGCTCCTCCGCGCGCTCCAGGAGGAGTGCGAGTTCGAGGAAGGAGAGCTCCGATGTATCTTCGTGGAATCGCAACCGATGGGCCGAGGAACCCACGCCTGGACAATCGCCGACGCGGCCACCGGGGTCCGTGAGCGCGGCGAGATCGAAGTGAAGAGCCTCTTGGACCTGCAGCCCTGGCCTGCCTCGGCCGCCGAAGCCTCCAGCGGGCTCTAGCGCGGCAGCTTCAAGGAAAGCTTGATGACGACTAGGTCGCGGATGAGGTCGTCCGCCATCCCGGCGTACTTGATCCCAAAGGCCTGACGGTTGATCGAGAACTCCGAGGTCGCGAGCACCTCGGTCTCCGTGACCGTGATCTCGGCTGGGACGCCGGCTCGCATGGTGACTGAGCGAAGCGACAGATCCCCGGTGATCAGATGCCCACCCTCGCTCTTCTGAGAAATCTTCGTGGAGCGAAACTTGGCGGTCGGATATTTAGCCACGTCGAAAAAGTCGGGAGACTTCAGGTGCTTGGTGAGTTTTTCTCGATCGGCGTACAGGGACGCGGTCTGGATCGTGACCTCGATCTGGCTGGTTTCGATCGGGTCCCCGAGGACCAGCGTTCCGGAGAAGTCGTTGAACCCACCTTCGTGGCTCGCAGTGACCTTCGCGCCGACGAACTCGATCTTGGTGTTCGACGGGTTGATCTCCAGGACTTCGTCGGTCTCGACCGGCGCGGCAGGCGCTGCCTTGTCCTCGGCCGCGGGCTCGACCGTTGCGGGGGTGACGTCCGCGCCCGGGTTCTTGCAACCGGCAACCAATAGCCCGATGGAAAAGAGAAGCACTGTCGTACGCATGAGACCTCCTGCCGCCCCGTTATGGCAACCGTGGCCCCCCGGTCAACCCCGCGTCGCGTGCCCGCACTCCCCCGCCGTCACGGATCGTCGCCGATGCGATCGTCTGCGCTACATTCGTCTACAAGGACCCCAAACACCTAAAACCAAAGAAGAAAACGGAAAGTTGTGCCGTATTGACTTCGCCCCGATAATCGCTGGCGAGGTGGGCGCATGTACCCTAGGCTTCGGCCCACCTTAGGGGAAGGAGCAGCTGGAACAATGACAGCAAGAGCAATTGGTGTATTCGCTTTGGTGCTTGCGATGGCGAGCCCGGCGCTGGCAGGACCGAAGAACTCAGTGATCGGCGCGGGCAAGCTCGAACAGGACATGGTCCACAGCGGTGGCACCGGTTACCCGAGCACGTATTACGAATGGTGGAACAAGGGCAAAGGTACGATGGACTGGGGGCTCAGCGGCGAGCTCGTCTACGGCGGCGCATGGACCACGGCCTTGGCCGGCGGCAAGACGCGTGTCCCGGGACTGGGTCGCATCGGCGGCTCGAGCAACATCGTCCGAATTGGTCTCGGCATCAATGGCAACCTGCGCTGGCAGCTCATGGACAAAGAGCGCCCCAAGGTCACGAACCGAGTGGCGATCTTGGCCAAGCCCGGCATTCTCATTGGCGGCAACACCGGCAGCACCTTTGCGTTCGGCATTCGGGCGGAGGTCGGTGCGCCAGTGTCCATTGATGTCCACGAACGCGTCAGCGTCGTGACTGGCGGCTACATCCCGTTCGTGTACCTCATCAACAAGGACCCAGCTCTAAGTCGCGGTGTCGTTCCCTTGCTCGTTCGCATGGGCGTCGAGATCAAGGCCAACGAGACGGTAGCGCCTTGGTTCTACTTCGATCTGGGTCCCGGAATCGGTTTCGGTGAGGGCGGCGGAGCCACCCGTTTCGCCTGGCGCATCGGCGCCGGTGTGGCCTTCTGGGGTGTCCTCGGCAAGAACAAGAACACGTCCGACTCCGGAGCGATGGCCGAGCCGGCAGCCGAATAAGCAGCCGCTCGATCGTTCGAGCCAACACGAGGGGCCGTCCAGCGAAAGCGGGCGGCCCTTTTTTCATGGAATCTCCGCCATTTTCCACGGCCGCACGCGCTGGCTACCGGGGGCTTCTGACCCTAGATTCGCTTGACTGGGGCCCCGTAGACGCGCGACTGCAAGGCGTGCATGATGGCCCATCGAAAAAGGAGCAACCCTGTGGCCGACAAAGACACCACCAGCTTCATGCGATCCCTCTGCATGGGCCGTATCGAACAGGACGTCATCTTCCCCTTCCCCACCGTCTCCGAGACCGAGAAGGAAACCCTCGGTGACATCTCGGGCGCGCTCGAAGGTCTGCTCGGGCCCCGGGCTGAGGACTTCCGGACATGGGACGTCGCCGGCGAGCTCCCTGAGGGCTTCATCGACGAGCTCAAAGAGTTCGGGATGTTCGGCCTGGTCATCCCCGAGGAGAGTGGCGGAATGGGCCTCGGCAACATGGCCTACTCGCGCACGCTGCAAGAGGTCGCCAAGTACGACGCCTCCGTAGCGGTCACCATCGGCGCCCACAGCTCGATCGGCATGCGCGGTCTCTTGCTCTTCGGAACCGACGACCAGCATGAGCGCTACTACGAGAAGCTCGCCAGCGGCGAAATGATCGCCGCGTACTGCCTCACGGAGCCGGGAGCCGGGTCGGACGCCGCCGCCGTGACGACGACAGCCGAACGCGATGGTGACAACTGGATCATCAACGGGAACAAGCTCTGGATCACCAACGGCGGCATCGCCGACTTCTTCACCGTCTTCGCCAAGACCACCGGGGAAGGTGGGCGCGGAAAGATGACCGGCTTCATCGTCACCAAGGACATGGACGGGGTCAGCATCGGGCCGCACGAAGACAAGATGGGCCTTCGCTCGAGCTCGACGACGACCGTCCACCTCGACAACGTCCGGGTTCCCGCGAACAACGTGCTCGGCGACGTCGGCCAGGGCTTCAAGGTCGCGATGGCGATCCTGAACAGCGGCCGCACGGGCCTCGGTGGCGGTTCCGTCGGTGCGATGAAGAACCTCATCAAGATGTCGACCACCCAGGCGAACGAGCGCAAGACGTTCGGTCAGCCGATTTCGAGCTACGGCCTGATCAAGAAGAAGGTCGCTCAGATGGTCATCGACTGCTACACGGCCGAAGCCGCGGTCACGATGGTCGGCGGCCTGATCGACGGTGGCTACAAGGAATACCAGGTCGAAGCCGCCATCTCGAAGGTGTACGCCTCGGAGTGCCTCTGGCGCACGGCGGACGAGGCCCTTCAGATCGCGGGTGGAAACGGCTACATGCGCGAGTACCCGTACGAGCGAGTCGTGCGCGACTGCCGAATCAACCGAATCTTCGAGGGCACCAACGAGATCTTGCGCCTCCTGATCGCGCTCACCGCCATGAACGACGTGGCAAGCCAGCTTCAGGAGCTCTCTTCGACCATGAAGGGCATCTTCAACGAGCCGATCAAGGGCTTCGGGGTGCTCTCGGACTATGCGCGCAAGCATGCTGTTCTTCGGACCGGCATCGGTGGCGAGGCCAAGTTCGAGGGGCTGAGCGAGGCCATCCAAGAGCAGGCGCAGGTCTTCGAAGAAGAGACGCGCTACCTCGCCCAAGCCGCAGACAAGATCTTGCGCAAGCACGGCAAGGGAATCATCGGCAAGCAGTTCGACAGCCACCGGCTCGCGGAGATCATGATCGACCTCTTCGTCATGGCCGCAACGATCAGCCGCGTGCAGGCATCGATCGACGCCAACGGTGTCGATGCCGCATCGAAGGAAATCGACATTCTGAAGACCTTCACCAGGGCGGCCAAGGGGCGCATCAAGCACAACTTCCGCCGCATCGAGTCGAACGACGACGAGGTCTTGAAGGCGCTCGCCGACGACGCGTTCGACGCCGAAGGGTTCCGCTGGGACACCATCTGATCGTGCCCGAGTATTCGCGAGACGAGGTCGAGGAGATTCTCAGGCGGGCGCTCGAGACGCAGCCGCTCGAATCGCTGTCGCACGAGGATCTGGTCGACGCGGCGGTAGAGGCGGGAATCGACGCCGACGACGTGGAAGCTGCGGCTCGGCAAATCGAGGAAGAACGCGAAATCCGCATCGAGGAGGACCGGATCCTCGGTTGGCGCAAGAAACGCTTCCTTCAAAGCATCTACACGTACGTGGTCGTCAACTCCGGCCTCTTTCTGATCGACATCATGTCCGGGCCCGGCTGGTGGGTGCAGTGGGTGCTCGCCGGCTGGGGCGTGGGGCTCGCGCTCAGCGCCCGTCGCGCACTCATGCCCGATCGGGAACACCTCCGGGCTCGCATCCGCAGGCGACTCGCTCGGCGAAACCGAGGCAAATGGGAAAAGCAGGTCCGCACAGAGGTCGACCGGGCGATCCAGGTCGGCGTCGACGCCT
>JBLYYU010000498.1:0-4007 GCA_048550275.1 Polyangiales bacterium | reverse complement strand
TCACTCGCCGCGCGCAGCCCCTCTTCGTTCAAGATCCGCGGGTTCTTGTATGATCCGACGGGCACGTTGAACTCCCCCTTGCGATTGACCCGATGCAATCCGTTGAAGCAGGTCTTGTTCAAGTAGATGAACATCGCCGCGCGCTTCGCGGTCGACAGCCTCTTGCCTCGGTTGTAACGCTCGCGTACCTGGTAGTAGCTCTCCTTCGAGTGCCGGTTGGCAAGCCCGCGCAATCCTCGAATCACGCCATCGACGTCGTCGCGAATCGCGGCGTACGTCCCGACCAGTGTCGCGTTGATGTCGGTCAAGAGCGCCCGCTGCGGCTGCCGCGAAAAGAAGAACGCGCCACCACCGACGAAGGGCTCGACGTGGCGCATCTGTTCGGCCCCCGGAGGGAGCAGCGGTCGCAGTTGGCTCAGCAATCGGCCCTTGCCCCCGACCCACTTCACGAAGGGAGCTGCCTCCCGTGGCTGTTGCTCGATCCTCGCCGCGACCGCTGCAGATGTCGTCATATGTAGTATGATCGCCTACATGCGGCAGGGAACGGAAGAAAACGGCCCGTTCCTGGCGATTATCGATCTGATTCCGGGTAGTTGAGCCCCGGGCTACGCGGCGCTCGCGACCAGGTCCCGCATGCGGTCGAGCGCCTCTTCGAGCACCGACATCGGCGGCCCGAACGAAAACCGCACGTGCTCGATGAAGCGAGACGGCCGGCCCGTCCGCCGCTTGCCCGGGTTCACGTCGAAGAAGTGCCCGGGCACGACGATCACCTGTCGGTCGAGCGCCGCTCTGAAGAAGGCGTCGCTGTTCCGAAGCCCAGGGGGCAGGCCGCTCAAATCACCCCAGGCGTAGAAAGTGCCCTGCGGTTCGACGTCGAACTTCACGCCGATCTCCTCGAGCCCATTCACTAAGAAGTCGCGCTTTTTCTTGAACTCGTCGTGCACCGCTCTCGTTTCAGCGAGTGTCGGTTTTTCCTGAACCAGATCGATGGCTGCGCGCTGCATCGGTGCGACCCCGCCACCATCGAGAAACGAGCCCGCGCTCGCGGCCGACTCGATCACGCGTTTCGGCCCGACGATCCAGCTCACGCGAAACCCAGGGTACCGCCAGTTCTTGGTGAGCCCGTCGAAGACGACGATTGGATCTCGGTCCACGTCCTCGACGTACTGGGCCGCGCTCACGATCGATTGCTCACCAGTCCAGACGTAGTGCGAATAGAACTCGTCGAGCAAGAGCGCGCAGCTGAGGTCGCGCGCGGTTTCCACCCAACTCGCGAGCGCGTCGCCCTGCACCAGCTTACCGGTCGGGTTGCACGGGTTGCTCGCCAGGATCGCGCTCAGGCCGCGCCCGAGGATTTCCTCTTCGAGCTCGTCGCGGCCGAACTCGTAGCCCTTCTTCGGGTCGAGCAGGATCGGAATCGGAAGGAATCGGCGGAACACGTCGAGCAGCTCTTCGTAGGCCGTGTAGTCCGGCAGGAAGTGCCCAAGATGGATGGGCGCGATCGCAGCGCAGGCCCGCATCACCGCCACGCGGCCGCCGCCGGCAATCGCCACGTTCTCGGCCGAGTACTGCGACTTCATGCCTCGCCGAAAGAGGCCGTTGTAGAGGCTCGCGACGGCTTCGCGCAGCTCCCAGATGCCAGCCACCGGCGCGTAGTCGAGGTCGGTCGCGCGGACGGGGATGTTGCTGACCCGCTCGGGGGCGCCGGGCAGGGCGCCGGTGTCCGGTTGCCCCTGACCGAGGTTGCACCAGCCGGGCGCGTCCAGGCTGAAACCGCGCTTCTGCGCCTCGACCGTCACGTAAATCACGCCGGTGCGCGGTACCGGCCGAAACGCAGCAGCCTCCGCGACGTCGTTCATCAGATCGGTTTTCGACTCGCTCATCCGTCGCGGCACTCTAGCAGAAGTCGTGAAATGAGATAGCCTTGTGCCATGGACGTCTTGCGCATCGAGAACCTGATGGTCGACTGCGTGGTCGGGGTGTACCCGCACGAGCGCAACGCGTCACAGCCGCTTCGCGTCGACGTCGAGATGCGACTCCAGACCGAGAGGTCGGCGGTCAAGGAAAGCCTGCGCTCCACCATCGACTACGCGTCCACGGCCTCGCAGCTCGTGTTCCTATTGCGCAGCTGTCGTTTTCGGCTTCTCGAAACGGCTGCCCACGTGCTCGCTCGCTACGTTCTCGCTCCGCCTGCGCCGGATGAGAAGCGCGCGCAGGTCGAGTCCGCGGTAATTCGGCTGACCAAGCCCGGCGCACTCCGCGGCTTCGCGGTCCCCTCTCTCGAAATCGAACGAGACGCCTCCTGGTGCAGCTTCGAAGTCGAACACAAGTCCTTCGGCACGGTCGACGTCATCTACGAGACCAAGGGCGCAGGTATCTACCGTTTGAACATCGCGCCCGACCGGGGCATCCCGCTTCACGTCCACCAGCAGATGCGCGAATCGGAGATGGTCCTCGGTGACGGGCTTCTCTGCCAGGGGCAGCCCTGTCCTCCGGGCACCGTGCACCGTTGGCCCCGAGGCGCCGCGCACAGCTACACCAACCCGACCGATCGGCACCAAACGATCCTCTGCGTCGACCTGCCACGCTTCATCCCCGACGACGAAATCGAAGTCAGCGGAGAGCCCGCCGACGTCCCAGCCGAGCCGCCCTGGGGCCCGATCGCGGGGCTCGGCTGAGATGAGCATTTCAGAGGGCACGGTCGTCGTCACCGGCGCAACACGCGGCATCGGCCGCGCAATCGTCGACGCGATCCTCCGCCGCGGCGGAAAAGTCGTCGCCATCGCCCGCAACGAAGACGCCCTGAACGCGCTCGAAGCTTCGAACCCCGACCGGCTGCGAGGCCTGTCGGCGGACCTCGAAGACGCCGACGCCATGGCAGGCCTCGCCACCCGCGCCATCGCGGCATTTGGGAGCGTCGACGGCCTGGTCAACTGCGCCGGCATCGCCCGGCACGAGCCGGTCGGGGCGATCCGCCGCAGCTCCGTCGCGGCTCAGCTCGAGGTCAACCTCATCTCGCCACTCCTCTTGTCGCAGGCGCTCGCATCCCACCTCAGCGAGCGGAAAGGGTCGATCGTCAACGTTTCGAGCACGCTTTCCGAGCGGGTCGCCCGAAACACACTGGTCTACGCGGCAAGCAAAGCAGCGCTCAACGCAGCCACCAAAGGGCTGGCCCTCGAGCTCGGGCCGAAGGGCGTCCGGGTCAACGCCGTGCTCCCGGGTGGCGTCGAGACCGACATGCTTCGCACGCCGCCGCTCAGCCCTGGCGAGCGCCTCGGCCCCGAAGAGGTCGAGGCTCGGGTCGATGCCCATCTCGCCGACTTGGCCGCCCTTCATCCGCTCGGCCGGCTGGGAAGGCCGGAGGAAGTCGCCGCTGTCGTCATCAGCGTTCTCGACCAGTCCTGGCAAACCGGGAGCCTGGTCACCATCGATGGCGGCCTTTCGGTCGCCTAGGCTTGAAGCTCCGAGGGTTTTCTCACACACTCCGGCCGACGTGGCTCGAACCCAGAAGGTCGTACTCGATGCGGAGGCTATCCAACGGAGCATTCGACGTATCGCTGTTGCGATTCTGGAAGCCACCTCGGGTATCGAAGACCTGACCCTGGTCGGCATTCGCCGCGGAGGGGTGCCGCTCTCGAAGCGCATCGCGGGCGAAATCGCGAAGGTAGAAGGCAGGCCGCCCCCGGTCGGCACGGTCGACATCTCGCTCTACCGAGACGACGCGGCCACCGCGCTCCCCAATCCCAAAATCGGCCCGAGCGACATTCCCTTCGACGTCAGCGGCCGGCATGTGGTCCTCGTCGATGACGTCCTACACACCGGGCGAACGGTTCGCGCTGCCATCGAGTGCTTGCAGGACCACGGGCGGCCCGCCCGGGTCTGGCTCGCGGCGCTCTGCGACCGCGGCGGCCGGGAGCTCCCCATCGCGGCAGACTTCATCGGGCGCGTCGTCGACATGGAGCCGAGCGCCCGCCTCGACGTTTGGCTCGACGCTGCTGGGCCGGACC
>JBLYYU010000497.1:0-5879 GCA_048550275.1 Polyangiales bacterium | reverse complement strand
GCTCGCTCGAAGGAAGATTCATGAAGGGCAACGACGAAGTGATCAACGTGCTCAACGAGGTGCTCACCTCCGAGCTCACAGCCATCAACCAGTACTTCATTCATTCGAAGATGTGCGAGGACTGGGGATTCGAGCGGCTCGCCGCGAAGAAGAAGGAAGAGTCGATCGAAGAGATGAAGCACGCGGACATCGTGATCGCGCGCATCCTCTTCCTCGAAGGCGTGCCCAACATGCAGCGCTACTTCCCGGTCAAGGTCGGTGAAGACGCGGTCGAGCAACACCGACTCGATCTCCAGGTCGAGTACGACGCGGTCGAACGCTTGAACGCAGGCATCGGCCTGTGCCGCGACAAGGGCGACAACGGGACCCGCGAGCTCCTCGAGATGATTCTCCAGCAGGAGGAAGAGGGCATCGACTGGCTGGAAGCGCAGCTCAATCTGGTCGAGATGGTCGGCAAGGAGCGCTACCTCGCCGAGCAGATGATGGCCGGCGCGGGCGCCTAGCCCGAGGCCTCTCGACTGCTACAAACTAGGCGATGAATGCGCATCCGCTCGCTGGCCAGCCTGCGCCGTCCGACGTGCTCGTCGACGTCCCAAAGCTGATCTCCGCCTATTACGACGACAAGCCCGACCCGAACGAATGGGGGCACCGTGTGAGTTTCGGGACTTCCGGCCACCGGGGCTCGTCGTTCCGTCGAACCTTCAACGAGCATCACATCCTCGCGACGACGCAGGCCATTTGCGACTACCGACGTGCCGAAGGGATCGACGGTCCCCTCTACGTCGGTGTCGACACGCACGCCCTGTCGGAACCGGCTGCGAAAACCGCGCTCGAGGTGCTTGCCGCGAACACGGTCGAGACCTTTATTGCGCCCGAGGGGCATTTCACTCCGACGCCGGCGGTGTCGTTCGCCATCCTCGAGCACAATCGCAGCAACGCGAGCGACGCCGACGGCATCGTCGTGACGCCGTCGCACAACCCTCCGGAAGACGGGGGGTTCAAATACAATCCGCCGAACGGCGGCCCGGCCGACACCGAAATCACTTCGTGGATCGAGCGCCGGGCGAATCAGCTTCTGGCGGCAGGCTTGAAAGAAGTGCGTCGCGTTTCGTACGAAGCCGCGCTTCAGGCGGACAGCACGCATCTTCACGACTTCGTGACACCGTACGTCGAGGGGCTCGACTCTGTCCTCGACATGCGCGCTATCTCGAGCGCGGGCCTGCGAATCGGCGTCGACCCGATGGGCGGCGCCGGCATCGGCTACTGGCCCCGAATTGCCGAGCGCTACGACCTTCGCCTCGAGATCGTCAACGACGCCATCGACCCGACGTTTTCGTTCATGACGCTTGACCGCGACGGAAAGATTCGAATGGACTGCTCATCGCCGTACGCGATGGCAAGCTTGGTCGACCTCCGGAACCAGTACGACATCGCGTTCGGCAACGACACCGACTTCGATCGGCACGGTATCGTCACCAGCAGCTGGGGGCTCTTGAACCCGAATCACTATCTCAGCGTCGCGATCAGCTACCTGTTCACCGAGCGGGGCTGGGACGAGCGTGCGGCCATCGGCAAGACCCTCGTCAGCAGCGCGATGATCGACCGGGTCGCCAAGGACCTTCGCCGTCGGCTCGCCGAGGTGCCGGTCGGCTTCAAGTGGTTCGTGCAGGGGCTGATCGACGGTTCATTGGGCTTCGGCGGCGAGGAAAGTGCGGGCGCGTCGTTCCTTCGCAAGGACGGGAGCGTCTGGACGACCGACAAGGACGGCATCCTTCTGAACCTGCTCGCCGCCGAAATCACGGCGACGACCGGCCGCGACCCGGGCGAGTGCTACCAGGGCCTGGCCAACCAGTTCGGTGCGCCGGTTTACGAGCGTATCGACGCGCCCGCGACCCCGCAGCAAAAGGCGGCTCTCAAGGGCATGAGCGAATCAGACCTCGACGCTTCGTCGCTCGCCGGCGAGCCGATCGAGCAGGTGCTCACGAAGGCGCCGGACAACGACGCGCCAATCGGCGGCCTCAAGGTCACCACCGAAAACGGCTGGTTCGCGGCACGGCCGTCCGGGACCGAAGACGTGTACAAGATCTACGCGGAGAGTTTCAACGGACGCGAGCACCTGGCGAGCATCCAAAAAGAAGCGCAGGACCTGATCGGCCGCGTCTTCGACAAGAGCGCGACTGCTTGAGGCGCTAGGGCAATCGTGTTTCACTCCGCCGCGTGTTAGCGCTCGTAACAGGTGGAGGCGGCCGTCTCGGCAACGTCCTCGTTCGTCGGCTCCTCGAGACTGGTCATGAGGTTCGTGTCCTCGAGCCCGGCGACCGACCGGAGTCACTGGCCGATCTCGATATCCAATTCGTCTCGGGTTCGGTACTCGACGCGGGCGACGTGACTCGCGCGGTCGATGGCGTGGACGTCGTCTACCATCTGGCCGCAAAGATCGATCTCAGCCCCAACAAGGATCCGATGATGTACAGCATCAACGTCGACGGGACTCGGAAGGTCGTCGATGCTTGTCTCGCGGCGAAACGTAGGCTCGTGCACACGAGCTCGCACCATGCGCTGGTGCGTGAGCCTCTCGATCAGCCACTGACGGAAGAGAAGCCGCTCGCGCTCGACGAAACCTGCCTGTACCACCGCTCGAAAGCGATCGGCGAGACCATCGTGCTCGATGCCTGTGAGCGGGGCCTCGATGCGGTCATCGTGAACCCCGGCTCGATGATCGGTCCGCATGATTACGAACCTTCGATGATCGGTGCGGCGCTACTCGACATGTACTTCGGGCGCGTGCCGGTCTTGCTAGACCTCTTGAGCGACTATGTAGACGTCCGCGACGTCGCCGATGGAATGATTTCCGCCGCCGAGAAGGGAAGGCGGGGCGAACGCTACTTCCTCACCGGCGATGTCATTCCGATCATGGAGATGGTGTCGGTCTTTGCCGAGCTCAGCGGAGCGAAAGTGCCAACGCGAGCGCTACCTCTCTGGGTTGGCTGGGTTCTCCTTCCCTTTGCCCGATTGGGAAGCACGCTCACCAAGACCGAGCCTTTCATCACCGCAGACATGCTACGTGCGAGCGTCTCCAACGAGGTGGTTTCGCGCGACAAGGCGGAGCGCGAGCTGGGCTATTCCATCCGTTCGCTTCGCGATTCACTTGGCGATGCGCTCAACTGGTACGGGGAGCGTGGCTGGCTCGACGCCTGAGGCCCGTTTTCGCGATTGACGCGCCGGCCGTGCTACACATAAAGCAGCAATGAGCGGAAGAGAACCCAAGCGTCATCAGGACCTGGAGGACGTGATCGGCGTCATCGCTTCGTCCTACGACGGCGACGAGGAGATCAACAACCTCGAGAGCGCCGCTCTTCCGAACAAGCGCGCCGTAATCACCGCTTTCAATCACATCACGCCCGTTCTCTATATGGGCTTCTACAGCACTCGCGATCTGAACCGAACCAACCTCCGCTATGCGATCAGCGAGCACCTCTATCCGGCGCAGGACATTCTCGTGGAGCAAATCGACCGCGCCGTTCGCTACCAAGAGCGGATGGGCCAAGCGGAAGACAAGAAGCCCGAAGGGTGGAGTGAGGACGTCGTGCTTCGCCTGTTCGAACGGATCCCAGACCTTCGCCGAGTGCTCAACACGGACGTTCGTGCCGCATACGATGGTGACCCTGCTGCTGCGAGCATCGAAGAAGTCATCTTCAGCTACCCGAGCATCCAGGCCATCACTGCCTACCGAGTCGCGCACGAGCTGTGCAAATCGAACGTGCCGATGATCCCGCGTATCATCACCGAGCATGCGCACAGCAAGTCCGGAATCGACATCAACCCCTGCGCGCAGATCGGTGAGAGCTTTTTCATCGATCACGGCACCGGGGTGGTGATCGGAGCGACTTCGGTGATCGGACGCAACGTGAAACTCTACCAGGGCGTCACCCTCGGCGCGCTAAGCGTCGCGTGGGACGAGGCGCGCGGATGCCATGGTACCAAGCGTCACCCAACCATCGAGGACGACGTCACGATCTACGCCGGCGCCTCGATCCACGGGGGCGAAACCGTCATAGGCAAAGGCTCCGTCATCGGCGGGAACGTCTGGCTGACGAAGTCGGTGCCGCCCGGCTCGAAGATTTTCGGCCGCGCGAAGTAATCCTCTACGCCGACTAGGGGCGCCAACTAGCCCGCGCTGCCGAGCTTCTCTTTGACCTTGTCGTAGACGGCTTGGAGGTGAATCAGCTCGGCGAGCTCTTCCTCCTCGATGGTGATGTCGTAGTCCTTCTCGACGTCGGCCACGATCTCGATCGCCATCATGCTGTCGATTCCCAGGTCCGCGAACGGCGTATCCTCGGGGATGTCCTCGACTTCCGTCACCTCGGTGATGATCTGCCTAAGCTCGTCTTTCAGCTTCTCCGACATGCCGCCCGTATATGCGTGGCTTCCCAAAGAGCGTCAAGCATTTGAAAACTGGCCGCTCGGCCTGTTTCGAATGTGGTATCGATGCCGAATTACGGTACGTTAGGGCCCGCCAAAGCATATGAGTTGGATTTCCAAAAAGGGGCACGCTGAGCTAGCGCGAGTGCGCGACGCTCAGGCGAAGAAGATCTATCCGTATTTCCGTGCGTTTGAGTCCGGTGGGCTTCACACGACAATCGCTGGCAAGCCGATCGTCAACTTCAGCTCCAACGACTACCTCGGGCTGACCAATCACCCGAAGGTCAAGGAGGCGGCCAAAGCAGCCGTCGACCAGTACTCCTGCGGGCTAGGCTCGTCACGTGTTCAGGCCACCGCTACCCTGCACGTCGAGCTCGAAGAGCGGCTGGCGGCCTGGTTTGGGTTCGAGAAGTCGCTGATTTTCACGACCGGCTACCAGGCGATGGTCGGGACGATCATGTCCCTTGCCGACAAGGACACCACAATCGTTCTCGACAACTTGAGCCACGCTTGCATCCTCGACGGGACTTTCCTGGCCGCGGGCACGCCCATGCGCGCGCCGGAGGTTCGTTTCTTCAACCACAACAGCGCCAAGGCGCTCGACCGAGTGCTGAGGAAACGGGATCGGAAGAACGCTCTGGTGTTGATCGAGGGCATCTACTCGCTCGACGGTGACGAGGCCAAGATCCAAGAGTTCATCGACGTCTGCGCCCAACATGAAAACGTCGCGATCGTCTGCGACGACGCGCACGGTACGGGGACGCTCGGCGCAGGGGGCCGGGGCATCATCGAAAAGTACGGCCTCGAAGGGAAGATCCCCGTCGTCATCAGCACGTTCTCGAAGACCTTCGGCGGAATCGGCGGGATCCTCCTCGGCGAGTCTGACGTGGTCGATTTCATCAAGCACAACGCGCGCTCGTTCTTGTTCAGCGCGTCCTTGCCAGTCCCGATCGTGGCCGCCGCGAGCACGATTCTCGACATGCTCGAAGCCGACGGTCCCGCATTGGTGAACGAGCTGCACGAGAAGTCCGCTTACATGCGCACGGGGCTCGCCGAAATCGGCTTCGACCTAGGCGACAGCAACAGCCACATCATGCCCATCATGATTCGCGACGAAACGAAGGCGATGTTCACGCACGTCTCGTTGCTCGAAAATGGGGTCTTGATGGTTCCGATCATGTACCCGGCGGTGAAAGAGGGCGAAGAGCGCCTGCGCTTGAATGTGACCCGAGGGCACACGTACGAGGACATGGATCGGGCGCTCGAGCTGCTGCGGACTTACGCGGACTCGTTTTCGATCGTCGACTGACGGGCCTGCCTTGCGGACGGGGCTCAGAAAAAAAGGCGCGACGCGGGGCTCCATCGAACGGCTCGGCTTGCATTTCTGGTCGGTTGGACTGGGAGCCGGAGACCAGGCAAGCCTCGCCTCGGCGCGCGCGCCAATCCGGGGTGGTTGC
>JBLYYU010000496.1:0-7488 GCA_048550275.1 Polyangiales bacterium | reverse complement strand
GGCCTAGCCTCCCGCCATCGCGTCACCGTGCTCAACTCCCCGGGCACGATCGATGAAGACTATCGTGGCGAAGTGCAGGTGCTCCTCGTGAACCACGGTCGAGAGCCTTTCACGATAGCTTCCGGCGACCGCATCGCGCAGCTGATCGTCGCTCCGGTCGTCCAGGCTGATATTGAGGTCGTTAACGACGAAACCGCACTCGGGGGAACCGAGCGCGGCCACGGCGGATTCGGCAGCACTGGGGTTTAGAGCGCTCTGTCCATCAACTGAGCGATCGTCGTCTTGGGCGCTGCGCCGATGTGCTGGGCGACGAGCTCACCACCCTTGAACACGAGGAGTGTCGGGACGCCGCGGATGCCGTACTTGGATGCCGTGCCGGGGCTCTCGTCGATGTCGAGATGGGTCACCTTGACCTTGCCGACGTACTCGTCCGCGAGCTGGTCGATGAGCGGCGCGATCTGCTTACACGGCCCACACCAGACCGCCGAAAAGTCAACGAGCACGGGATCGTCCGATTGGAGGACCTCCGTATCGAAGTTCAAGTCGTTTACCGCATGTACGTTTGCACCAGCCATCTCTGCTCCTATTGGGGTTATTCGAGATCGACTAAGTAAGGACGGCTGGTCCGCTTGTCAACGTGCCGCCCCCGCCGGCTACCGGGCAAACCCGCGCCATGGTAGGCTTTTTTCGGCCGACCGCTGTGACCGGAGGCCTCGAGACGACCATGAAAGCCGGCCTTTTCATCGCCACCGCGCTGCTCTATGCACTCGCCTGCATTCTCTACCTGTTCCTGCTGACGCGAGGGTCCGACCGGACAGATCGCATCCCCGGAACGGTATTCGTTGCGGCGCTTGGTGCACACCTGGCATTCCTTCTGCTCGAGGGGCCCTCCCCCGGCGAGCTGCCGCTAGCCGACATCTCTCAGATCTTGAGCATCTCTTCGTTTGGCATTGGCATCGCGTTCCTTCTCGCCTCCTATCGGTTCGACGTAACGATCCTAGGCGCCTTCATCGTCCCCTTGTCGCTCATGCTCTTCCTCGCGTCAGGTCTCGGCAGCAGCTACGCCCCGGTCTCCCCGCGGGTGGAGTCTGCGGTGCTTACACTGCACATCGGCGCCAATGTCCTCGGTCTGATCGCCTTCGCACTCGCCTTTGCAGCAGGCCTTGCGTACATACTCCAGGAGCGTCTGCTTCGGCAGCGCAAGTTGAGTGGAGTTTTTCAGCGCCTGCCCTCGCTCGACGTGCTCGACACGATGGGGCTTCGTGCGGTGCTCGTCGGTTTTCCGCTCCTGACGTTCGGCATGATCACCGGCACCTTCTGGCTCTTGCGCTCGGGCGGGTCCGCGTTCTTCGTAAGCCAGGCGCTTGGCCTGATCGCTTGGGCGATCTTCGCTGGCGTGATCGTGCTTCGCGTCGCTGCAGGCTGGCAGGGTCGCAAAGCCGCCCTCGGCACGATGATGGGCTTCGTCTTCACGCTGCTGGTCTTGGCTGGTTACGCCGTCCGCGCCGCGGGGGGGAGCGCTTGATGCGCGACTTCGTGGTCGTCGGCCTTTCGCACCGCACCGCTCCAGTCGAGGTGCGCGAACGGCTCGCCGTGGCTCCGGATCAGCTCGAGCAGGAGCTCCGGCAGATCGCAACGCACCGCGGTTTCGACGAAGCCCTTTTGATTTCTACCTGTAACCGCGTCGAGCTCTACGCGACCAGCGCGAACCCCGCCGAAGCCGCGCGACGCGCGAAGCAGGCCCTCGCCCAGCGACTCGATCACCCGGAGGCCAACGACGTCCTGTATCAGGAGCGCGGAGCCGATGTGGTTCGGCATGTGTTTCGGGTCGCCTCGAGCCTCGATTCGCTCGTCGTCGGCGAACCTCAGATCTTGGGGCAGGTCAAGGAGGCATACGACGCGGCCAAAGGGGCCGGTACGATGGGCACCCTACTCGGTCGTTGCTTCACCCAGGCGTTCGCGACAGCCAAACGCGTCCGCAACGAAACTGGAATCGCGGAAGGCACGGTGAGCGTCAGCTCGATCGCCTGCGAGCTCGCAAAGAAGATCTTCGGCAACCTCGAGGGCCGTCGCACACTCCTGCTGGGCGCCGGCGAAATGGGCGAGTCCGCCGCGCGGAGCCTCCGCCAGACAGGCACGAATCTCCACGTGATCAACCGAAGCGAAGAGCGCGCTCAGAAGTTGGCGATGGAGTGCGGCGGTCGCGCAGTCCCGTACGAGCGGCTCAGCACCGAGCTCGCCGAGGCCGACGTGGTCATTGCGTCCACGGCGAGCCCGAAGTTCATCTTGACGCCAGGGCTGATGAAGGGCGTGGTTCGCAGCCGGCGTCATCGTCCGCTTTTCGTCATCGACATTGCGGTCCCGCGCGACGTCGACCCCCGAGTCGGAAACATGGACAACGTGTTCGTCTACGACGTCGACGACCTCCAGCAGGTCGCGGAAGAAAACCTTTCAGTTCGCGCGCGAGAAGCGGCGCAGGCCGAGGGCATCATCGAACAAGAGGTGGAGGCCTTCCTCAACTGGCGCCGTTCTCTCGAGCTCGCCCCTACCATCGTGGCACTGCGAAAGCGATTCGGGCAGATCGCGGAAGAGGAGCTCCGACGCACGTTGCCCCGGCTCGACGGCACGAGCCCCGAGGACCGCGCAGTGCTCGAGGCGATGGGGCGCTCACTCGTCAACAAGCTGCTGCACCAGCCCATGACACAGCTCAAGGCCGGCGCGGGCGAGCCGGACGGGGCCCTCTTGATCGATGCGGTCCGGCGGCTCTTCGCGCTCTCCGAGGAGGAAGGTGTCCAGGAAGAACGCCAAAGGGAAACCGGAGGTGAAGCCACGGTCCCGCAACTGACGACGGCCGCCGCAACGGGGCCCACGGGCGATTCAAAGTGAAATTACGCATCGCGACGCGCGGGAGCAATCTCGCTCTCGTCCAAACACGCTGGGTCGGCGCACGCCTCAGGTCGCATTTTCCCGAGCTCAGCGTCGAAGAGGTTCAGGTCAAGACCAAGGGTGATCGCATCCAGGATCGCCCGCTCGCGCAGGTCGGGGGCAAGGGGCTCTTCGTCAGTGAGGTCGAAGCGGTGGTTGTCCGCGGCGAAGCGGACTTCGCGGTGCATTCCCTGAAGGACGTGCCAGGCGACGTTCCGCTGGCTGAAGGGATGGGGATCCTCTGCGTCCCGGTTAGGGAAGACCCCCGCGACGTGCTCGTGACCGTCGACGGAACCGATCTTGCTTCCCTGAAACGGGGCGCGACCGTCGGCACCACTTCGCGTCGGCGGGTCGTGCAACTTCAACGCCAGCGTCCGGACCTCGGCTTCGTTCCACTCCGGGGCAACATCGAGACGCGGGTTCGCAAGCTCCATGAGGGGCAGTGCGACGCGATCGTTCTGGCGGCCGCCGGCCTCGCACGAACCGGCGTCCTCGAGAAGACTCCGCACTCGGTGCTACCGCCCGACATCTGCCTGCCCGCGGTGGGCCAAGGAGCGCTTGCGATTGAGGGAGCGCTCGGCGATCAATCGCTCCGCGCCACGCTGAGCACGATCGAAGATACGACGTCACGGATACAGATCACCGCGGAGCGCGCCATGCTGCAGAAGCTCGAAGGCAACTGTCATTCGTCGATCGCAGGCCACGCGAGCACGGCCGAGGGGCGCCTCAAGCTCGAGGCCATGGTCGCCTCATACGATGGCGACCGAATGCTGTCCGCGACCTCAGACACCTACCTCGATCTTCAGTCCCCCGACGCGATCGCGCGTGCGCACGAGCTCGGCGAAGAGGTAGCGGAGCATTTGCTCTCGCAAGGCGCGCACGACTTGATTCGGCAGGCGGAGGTCTTCGCCGTGCAGAGTCAGTTGACCAGTAACTGAGGGTCGGTCTGCCAGCGGGATCCGAGAATCCGTCGAACGCCGCCCACCGATTGCTGAAGCCATTCGTCACCGCGTCGCCGGCCGACGCTGGCCACGTATACGGTCTCACCCTCGAGCGACACGGAGCAAACGTCGACGCTCTGCCCCTCGATCGCGCGCGGAAACCGGCCGTTGAACGACGGCGAGCCGACTAGCGGGGCCACGGCTCCTAGCGCCTCGCAGACCGAGCGCTCCCCCGCACCTGCCACCAGGAGCCCGTTGTCGATCGCTACGACGACGGCGTCGAGCTCGCCCTGCAGTCGAGAGCTCTCGAGCTGGAGGCAGAGCGCACGGTATGGATCCTGACTTCGGTGTTTGCGGCGATCGTACATAGAGGCTCCCAGAGTGATGTAGGTGTATGTAGCCTAATATCCTACGGATATGCGGGCAAGAATCTGCGCAACACCGTGAATTCCCAGGGATAGACACCCGGGACGGGGCTGCTAGAGTCGCGCTGCAATGAGTCTCGCGGACGTGCTCGGCAGTCACCGAGTGGTGGTGACTGTCGGCAGCGGCGGTGTCGGAAAAACCACCACAGCAGCCGCGATGGCGGTCCACGCCGCTATGGGGGGCCGCAAAGTCCTCTGCCTGACAATCGACCCTGCGCGACGCCTCGCCAACAGCCTGGGACTCGATGAAATGACCACCAGCGAGCAGGACGTGCCCCGCTCACTCTTCGAGAGCAACGGTCTGCAGTGCGAAGGCTCGCTCTCGGCCATGATGCTCGACACGAGACGCACCTTCGACGATCTCGTGGCCAAGTACGCATCCGATGAAGAATCCCGGGATCGCATCCTCAATAACCAAATTTATCAGTATGTCGCGAGCTCCCTGGCCGGCACACAAGAGTACATGGCGATGGAAAAGCTGCACGAGGTCCGCAAGGACTCGACCTGGGACCTGGTCGTGCTGGACACACCCCCGACGGCGAGTGCGCTCGACTTTCTCGCCGCGCCGGAACGACTGATCGATGCGATCGACTCCCCTGCGATGCGCTGGTTTCTCCAGGTGTTCGAGGGCGCGGGCAAGGAAGCGTTCGGGCTGGTCGGACGAGGCGCGACCGTTCTGATCAAAGGCATCGGAAAGATCACCGGGCTCGGCTTTCTCGAACAGGTCGCCGAGTTCGTAGGCGGCATCAACGACCTCTTCGGCGGCTTCAAGGAGCGCGCCGAGCAGGTGTCCGATGATTTACGGAGCCCCGAAGTGGCGTTTGTCCTGGTCACCAGCCCCGATCCCTTGGCGATCGGCGAAGCCCGCTTCTTCAGCGAGAAGCTCTCGGACGCGGGGATGAAGCGGGAGGCGATCATCGTTAACCAAGTACACGCGCTCATTTCCGAGCCGGGCGTGCCCGTCGATGCACAGATTGCCGCGCTACGCGACGCGCTGCCAGAATCGATCGACGCAGCAGACATCCATCCCCGACTCGAGGAAGCCCTGAACGAGGAACGGCGCTGGGCGGCCGCGGATCGCGGCCAGGTGGAGCGATTGAACGAGCAGGTGGGCTCGGATACCCGTATTGTGGAAGTCCCTGCGTTCGACCAAGATGTTCACGACCTCGCCGCCCTCGCCAAGGTGGCCTCCTTTCTGACCACAGCTGTCTGAGCCGAAACCATGCCGACCGAATCACCAGCGAGCTGGAGCGCGATCATTCTCGCCGCGGGCGAAGGCACGCGCATGAAGAGCAAGCTCCCGAAGGTGCTTCACGAGATCGCCGGGCAAACGCTGGTGTCTTGGGTCGTGCAAGCGGCTCTCGACGCGGGGGCGAATCGATGCCTGATCGTAGTGGGGCACGGTCGGGGTGACGTGGAGGACGAGCTCGTCGCGCGCTTTGGCGACCGAGTGGAGATGGTCCTTCAGCCCGAGCAGCGCGGAACCGGCCATGCGGTCCGCTGTGCCATGGAAGCCGATGAAGGGCTCGAAGGCCGTTTGTTGGTGCTCTACGGCGACTGCCCCCTGATCCCGGCCGAGCTCTTGCGCGAGCTCGCGAATCGGGCGGCGAGCACAAACGCCGATCTCGGGCTGGTCACCGCAACGTTAGACGAGCCGAGCGGCTACGGGAGGATCGTGCGCAATCCCGAAGGCCAGGTTCAGCGGATCGTCGAAGACCGAGATTGCTCCGAAGATGAGAAGCTCATTCAGGAAGTGAACCCCGGGCTCTACGCGATGGAGGCTAGGTTCCTGCGCGAGGCGATGTCCCGCCTGACACCGGACAACGCCCAAGGACAACTCTATCTGACCGATGTGGTCGAGCTGGCCGCCGGGCAAGGCGAAGTGGTCGATTTGGAGGCAGACATGGCGGACCTCAAGGGCGTCAACGATCAACACGACCTGGCGCTGGCCGCGGCGACACGCCGGCGTCGAATGAACGAGGCGCTTGCCCGGAGCGGAGTGGTGATCGACGATCTCGACACCGCATACGTGGACGCGGAGTGTGAAGTCGAACCGGGCGCCCGACTCGGCGCGAACGTGCACCTTCGAGGCCGTTGCGTCGTGCGAAGCGGTGCACGCATCGACGTGGGCTGCGTGCTCACAAACGTCACTGTCGACGAGGACGCGAACCTTCTTCCCTACACGGTGGCGACGGATTCGACCGTTGGATCAGGCGCCCAAGTCGGCCCATTCAGCCACATGCGGCCGGACACGAGGCTCGGCCCGCGAAGTAAGGTAGGCAACTTCTCGGAAACGAAGAAGACGACCCTCGGGGCCGGCTCCAAGGTGAACCACCTCTCGTACGTCGGGAACGGCGAGATCGGGGAAGGCGTGAATATCGGGGCCGGCACGATCTTCTGCAACTACGACGGCGAGATGAAGCACACGACGGTGCTCGAGGACGGGGTCTTCATCGGCAGCGACACGCAGCTCATCGCCCCTCTCACAATTGGGAAAGGTGCGTACGTGGCCAGCGGGACCACGGTCACCCGGGACGTACCCGAAGACGCGCTCGCGATGTCGCGGACCAAGCAGGAAAACAAGGAAGGCTACGCGGCCAGGCTTCGGGCGCGCCTCCGCGGCAAGAAGAAGCCCTCCGGCTCCTGAACCGGCCTGCTACTACGACGAGGTAGCCTCGCTCAGAACGAGACTTTGAAGCTGCCGCCTGCTGGGTTGAGGCTGAAGTCGAACTCCGGCCCGTCTTCGCTCGTCTCGTAGTACTTGCTCGAGCAGGCGATGCCTCGGTAGGACTCCCAACCCTGAATTGCTCCCCTCGGAGCGGTCGCGGTCTGGAGACCGAGCAGGAGAGGCGGCGCTACGTAGATCGCGGCGGTCAGCCCCCGGCTCGCGCCCGTCCACTGCACAGCCTTCACCGTGCCGCCGACAACGCCATAAATCAGACCGCCGACAACGCCGAGTGGGCCGCCGAAGAGCTCTTCGGCATCGGAAGCCTTCTCGAGGGTCTCGGTGGCGTAGCGGAGCTTCGCTCGGAGCGCCTCTGCCGTGCCGTCGTCCTGACGACGGATACGTTTCGCGCCCCAAACGTCGGGCGCCGGAACGATCGCATGCGCAAGACCGAAGGCGTACGCGCCACCGGCGAGGTATGCCCATCCGAACTTGTCCGCGTTGTTCTGGTCCCGAGCGGCGTTCACTGCGG
>JBLYYU010000495.1:0-4469 GCA_048550275.1 Polyangiales bacterium | reverse complement strand
TTGTTGGCTGATAAACGTGCTCGCGTTTGCGAATCACCTTGCCCTCGATGATCTTGTCGGGCTCGGTACCGTCGGGACGCTGGGGATCAACTCGTTCGAGTTTGTCCAAGACATCCAAGCCTTCGACGACGCGACCGTGCTTCTCGTCGGAGATAGCGGGACTGGCAAAGAGGTCGCGGCTCGTGCGATTCATGAGCGAAGCGCCCGTGCAGAGGGTCCGTTCGTCGCGGTCAACTGCGCAGCGCTCTCGGACACCTTGCTCGAGAGCGAGCTCTTCGGGCATGAGAAGGGAGCGTTCACCGGAGCTCACGCTCGACGGCGTGGTCGACTGGAGCTCGCGGAGGGCGGGACGTTCTTTCTCGACGAAATTGCTGAGCTCAGGCCCGAGCTCCAGGCCAAGCTGCTGCGCGCCCTCGAGGAACGGACCTTCGAGCGCTTGGGCGGCACTCGGACGCTCCGTGCCGACACGAGGTGGGTTGCAGCGACCAACCGAGACCTGGCCGCTATGATTGAAGCAGGAACCTTCCGCGAAGACCTCTATCACCGTCTCGCCGTGTTCCCGATCCGCCTGCCGCCGCTTCGCGAACGCCGGCAGGACATCCGCCCGCTCGCCGAAGAGCTGCTCGAGAAGATCGGTGAAGATCTCGGGCGGCCCGGCCTCGCGCTGAGTGACGAGATCGCGGCTGAGCTCGAGGCGGCAGCCTGGCCCGGCAACGTGCGGCAGCTCCGAAATGTTCTCGAGCGCGCAGCGATCTTGGCGGATGGATCGAGGATCGGAACCGAGCACCTCTGGCTCGACGCTATGACACCTGGAACGGCGCCGAGCGCCTCGGGCGAACCCGAGACGCTCGAAGACATCGAACGGCGCGCAGTCGAGAAGGCGCTCGATGCGGTGCAGGGCAACCGCAAACAAGCGGCCGCCCGGCTCGGCATCGGCGAGCGAACACTCTACGACAAGCTCAAGCGCTACGGACTGAGCTGACACGCCAAGCGTTCGCTATCGCTGTTTGTCAGTTCTCGCCACGGGGCGGCCCGCCGCGGTGGTCGCTGGGAACGCACGCGAGCTCTTCTGCGTCGGGCACCTGCCGGCAGGTTCCTTCGAGCGTTCCATGCGGTGTGTCGACGGTGCACGCCTGGCCTTCGCTTGCGCCCGAGCACGCTTCGAACGCTTCGGGCGGGGGACCTCGGCGGCCACGATCCGATCCGCCCGGCGGCTGCGCTTGGGCAAGCAGGCCAAAGCAGAGCGTGCCGGCCGTCAGGATGAGGGCGAGTTTGTTTCTGGCTTTCATCGTATTCTCCGTTGTGGTTGTGCGTGCGCTCATTGCGCACGGAAGACGTCGCTAGGGATCTCGTCGCCGATCGTGGTGTTGCGGCGAATGATGTCGGCCAATCGGGTGTCCGCGATGTCGCGCAGAAGCTCGTCCGGAAGGCGCTCGTACCAGAACCGATCGCCATCTCGAAGCCGTTCGAACTGAAGCTTCACGACGGTGAACACGAGCTCCCCGACGAGGCCTCCGTTGACAGGATCTTCGGCCAAGCCGCCAAGCCACACGTCGATTTCGTCGACCCTGCCATAGACGGAAGCCAAGCGTTCCTGAACGATCGAGTCGGACGTCACCTCGGCGAACGACGACTTGGGCTCGAGCCCCATCGCCACTCGGGCGGTGTTGTAGTCCGGCAGCCCGTGATCTCGCCCGCGCTGCATGTTGAGCGCCGGCAAGTCGAACCCACCCGCACCCGGGGGACCAAACAGGAAGTTCCGCACATCGTCGACGACTTGAACGTCAATCTGCTGGCACGTCTGCAAGGCCAGGCCTCGCAGCAAGGGCTCGATGCCCCCTTCGTCGATGATGCGACTCGGCGCGAAGAAGGCGTTGCGAAGCGGCAAGTGGCCCTCGGCGATCTCGTTTCCGTTCGCGTCGAGCCGAAGGAGCGTCCCGCTCAACATGCTGTGGCCGAGGCGGAACACCGCGCCCGAGAACAAGTTGCTGATCCGCGCATCGGTGTTTGGGGTGTAGCCGTTGTAGGGCGTGAGCGCGCCGGCACCGAGGAGTGTGGGAAGGAACTCCTCGTAGGTGATGACCTGCATTTGCGCGGCTACGATCTGACGGGCCCGCTCGTAGATCTCGTCGCCGGAAAGGTTCGGGTTCCGCTGCGCGATCTCGTCGGCAAGACGGTTGTGCTCGCGAACGAAAAGCGTGTGCAGTGCCGTGAGGCCCACTTGCTCATTGGCCCGAACGTCGCCCGCGAGGAAGAGGTCCACGGAGTCTCCGCCGGCATTGGGAAGGCCCTCGTGGTTGAACGGAAGCAGGTTGCCCTCGCTCACCAAGAGCTTGCCCGTGCCGTCGTTGGTGCGCAGCATGGCCGCTCGCTCGTCTTCCGAGCCGTAGACGTTCGAGGCATCGACCCAGTGCGTGATCTCGTTCATCTGCTGGCGTGGGTCGACGTCACCGGTCGCTTTGTCGTACAGAGAACGGTTGAACGGGATGACCTCCGCCCCCGTCGAGGTTGGGTCGAAGAAGGGGTCACCTGTCGGGACCGCGATTGGCTCCGTCTCTGGCGGGTCGGCGGCGTCCGTCAGATCGATGTCGTGATCCAGGAACTGCCCCCACTGCCACAGCAAGTCGCTGGCTCCGTTGCGATTGGGCACCGACTCGATCTGCGCAACGACCGCGTTGCTAACGTCGCGCGCCGAGGGCCGTCCTGCCCCCGCCATCGCGGATGCGCCGTCGGCGTAGTCGGTGGGGCACCATCGCGCGAGCTGCGTATTGGCCGCGCCGAGCTCCGCGTCGCGTTCGTTGTTGTCGGAGCCGTCGATGTTTCGGAACTCCGGTCCGCGCCGCTGGGGCTCGCGGTTGCGTCTGCCGCGGTCGGGAGGCTGGTTGATGCCACGCACTACCGACAAATCGCTGCGCCGGCCCTGCTCGCCGAGGGGCTCGGCGTTTGCTCGTGCGCCGTTTACACCATCGGCTGCTGCTTCGATGCTGCTCTGATCACAGGCGGGAATGGTCAATAGGAGCAGGGCGACCGAAGCGACGATCTGTACCCTCCCCAAGGTGCTGTTTGACATGATGACTCCTTGCCGGGACGAAAGGGTCTCCGGCTCGACAGTCACCAAGAGCAAGCCGCGTGCCATACACGAAAGCCATGCGTTTCCGTGAGGCTAAGCGGCCCGCGAGCTTCGCAACCTGCGCTTTCCGCAGAAGGCTTATGCGGATGTCGCAGCGCCGTTCGCGAACGCGGGCCGCTGGTTTCCACGGTTTCTTCAATCTGCATCGCGCACGAGGCGCACGTAGTTGTAGAAACGTTCTCCGCCTTCAACGAGCGGGCCGACTTCGCACTTCGTGTCGAAGCGCATGCCGCCGGCGCCATGGGTATCGGTCCCGTCGTCGTAGGTTTAGCGGGTCGCCAAGCTCGCGACTGAGGATGGGCGGCGGCTCAGTCCGCCGCGCCTAGCAGGACGTGAAGAAACCAGAACACGAGAACCCCTGCCAAGAACGCTGCGAACTTGCTGTCTTTCGAGATCGGAAACACCCCCTTCGAGGTGTGAAAGATCATGAATCCGGCGAGCGCAGCCGTGATGATATCGACGACCAAGGGGTGTGGACGCCGAACCAGACTCAGAGCGTACCCGCAGGCCACGCCTGCGAGCAGGACCCAGCGCCCCGACTTGACGAAGCGCGCCCCATAGTCTTGCTGGAGCTCGAGATCGGTGTCGAGCACGTCGAGCGCCAGCGAAATCGCAAATACCAAGGTCAGGATGGGCGTAGGAGGAAGCTCGAGACCAAGCGTGAACACCAGGAGCCCATCGTAGAGGAAGAACGTCCACAGGTACGCGTGATATCTGGTCGGGTGGGCATGCTTCGGTGGCCGGTAGAAAGCGTCCAAACCGTAGAAGACGACGAAGCCAAGGAGGGCGACGAAATAGATGCGCGGACCAGCGAGGTCATGGGACGCGTCGAGGCTCGGGATGAGATGGAGGAAGACATAGGCAACCGAGAGCCCGCCGCCGAAGGCCGCCTGTCGTTCCGGGCGCTTTCGAAGCCCAAAGACGCGCGGCGAGACGACGTGCATGGCGCCAATGACGAGCGCCACCATCAGAATTTCCCATCGCTCAGACATCATCTCTTCGCTACGGACGCCACAAGACAACTGAATACGCTGTGCATTCGAGGTTCGCAACGCTGCTAACCGTTCAGGCTTTGGTTATCGTCCGCTTGCACCCGGGGACGACGGCAGCGTGGCCTATTTCCCGGGGCGCTTCTCGTGCCCGAGCAGATGGCCCACCGCTTCGCCCGCGGTCTTGAGAATGGGAACCGTGTCGCCCGCAATCGCTGCCGAGAGCTCGATGATTTGACTGCCGAGATGGCTGATGGGGCCCTGTTTCGCCTTGGGCTCAGGGAGTCGCTTGTACGGTCGCACCTCGATTTCAGGCGTCTCCAAACGGGGTTGATCGGCCGCGCGCGTCA
>JBLYYU010000494.1:0-4158 GCA_048550275.1 Polyangiales bacterium | reverse complement strand
GGCGAAACTCGTCCGCCCAACCCATCAGCCGCGAAAGCCACTCGTCCTCCATGTCGGGAACGACTGTTTCGAGCTTGCCGACGAACACCTCGCCGGTGGTGCCGTCGACCGAGAGCCAATCACCCTCGCGGATTTCCTCGGTACCCACTGTCATCATCCGGGCGCCCAGGTCGATGCTGAGCGCGGAGGCGCCAACGACGGCTGGCTTGCCAAACTGCCGCGCCACGAGCGCCGCGTGGCTCGTTCGCCCGCCGCTCGAGGTGAGGATGCCCCTGGCTGCGAGCATCCCGTGGACGTCGTCCGGCTTGGTTTCGGGTCGGACGAGCATGACGTCGCGGCCGTCCTCCTTCGCCCATCGCTCGGCGAGGTCGGGGTCGAACGCGACCACGCCGGTGGCTGCACCCGGGGACACGTTCAGGCCGGTGGCCAAGATCTTGTGACCCGCCTTCGAGGCGGCTGAGAACTGAGGGTGTAGGAAGAACTCGATCTGTTCGGGTGCGACCCGGAGCACCGCGTCTTCGCGGCTGATCAGCTCTTCCTCGGCGAGGTCGACCGCGATTCGAACGGCCGCCTGCGCGGTGCGTTTTCCGTTTCGGGTCTGAAGGATCCAAAGCTCACCGCGCTCGACGGTGAACTCCATGTCCTGCATGTCTCGGTAGTGGCGCTCCAGGCGCCTCGCGATGGCTTCGAACTGCTCGTAGATCTCGGGCATCTCCCCTCGTAGCTGCTCGAGCGGCTTGGTCGGCCGTGTCCCCGCAACCACGTCTTCGCCTTGCGCATTGGTGAGGTAGTCACCTTCGAGCGCATTCTCGCCCGTGGTCGCATTCCGCGACATTGCGACGCCGGTCGCGGAGCCCTCACCGAGATTTCCGTACACCATCGTTACGACGTTGACGCCGGTTCCGAGATCGTGCGCGATATTCGCCGCAACCCGATAGTCACGCGCGCGCTTTCCGTTCCAGCTATCGAACACCGCGAGAATCGCCATCCGTAGCTGCTCCTCGGCGCTCGACGGGAAGGCGACTCGGGCGTGCCGTCGCACGATGTCTTTGAACTCGCCGACGACCGACTTGAAGTCTTCGCCGTTGAGGTCCGCATCGTTGGCCACACCTCGACGTTCCCGGTGGTGCGCCAGGACATCTTCGAAGGGCTCATCGCGAACACCAAGCACGACCGTGCCGTACATCTGGATGAGGCGCCGGTACGAGTCGTACGCGAAGCGCTCGTTGCCGGTCAGCTTGATCATGCCCTCGGTGACCTCATCGTTGAGGCCGATGTCGAGGACGGTGTCCATCATGCCCGGCATGGAGAACTTCGCGCCGGACCGACACGAGACGAGCAGGGGATTGGAGGGGTCCCCGAAGCGCTTGCCGGTCTTCTTCTCCATCGTGCGAAGCGCTGCAAGCGCCTGCTCCCAGAGCTCGGGGGGGAGCTTGCGCTGGTGAGCGAGGTAGCTGTTGCAGGCCTCGGTCGTGATCGTGAAACCGGGGGGAACCGGGACGCCCAGGCGATTCATCTCGCCGAGGTTCGCACCCTTTCCGCCGAGCAGGCCACGGACTCGATCCCAGTCGCCGTCGACCGCCGCTTCCGCCTGGTCGATCTCATCGAACGTGTATACCCACTTGGTCATCGGAGCCCCTTCTGGCGCGTGCTGCGCCGGTACGGGCCCTTTAGCCAGATGCGGCGTAGCGTGCAAACGACTCTTGGCACTAAGTTTATCGGCTGGGCGCTGCGATCGTCGGCGCTCCCATCGTCGCCGGCGGCCGCCAAGACCGCTGTGGAGAAAACCCCGCGATTTGAACAGCGCGCGACGGCACGCCCTTTGCTGGCAAAGGCGCTGTGCTCGGATGGATCGCAACCGGCTGGCTCCTCGGCCTCTTTCTCGGCGCGCAGTCGGAGCTCGACTGGGCGCCATTGCTCCTGGCGCTGGGACTGATCGGCTCGCTGGCCATCGCTCTGCACGGCACAGGGCTTGCGGCCCGGCTTTGGTCTTTGCCTCTCTTCGCACTCGCGTTCTGCGCAGGCTTCGGGGTCTCGCTCGGCGCTTCGCCGCCATGCCTGGCGAACGGCGAGTCGCGGCTTCGTTCGAGGGTGGAATCCGTTCGCTTCGGGGTCGTCGATGCTCGAATTCGCATGCGGGTCGTCGACGGGCGCCTCACCGAGTCCGGGCTTGCCCTCCCGTCAGGCCTGCTCCTGAGCGCTCGCTCTCCGCATGGCGCTGCGCCCGCAACCGGCAGCATCGTTGATCTGAAAGCGGAGCTCCGGCCCCGAGGGAGGCTTCGAAATCCATCACCCCACCCGGATCTGTCACCCTCTTCCGGCGTCGGCTGCTGGGCCCGCTGGAAAGAGCAGAGCTCGATGACGGTCCTCTCTGAGCCTCCTTGGATGTCCCGGATCGATCGTGTTCGCGCAGCCCTGCGCACGCACATGAACGACTCGCTGCCGACCGAGGTCGCCGGCGTCGCCAGGGCGTTGGTGCTGGGCGACGGCGCGGCTCTCGGTTACGAGCAGCGAAGAACGATCGCGGCTGTGGGGCTCGCACACCTGTTCGCAGTTTCGGGGCTGCACGTCGCCTTGGTTAGCGGGACCTTGGTGAAGTCGCTCCACTGGCTCTTCCGCGGGCTCACGATCAGACTCGACGCCAAACGGCTGGCCGCCGCGCTCGGTGTGCCGCTCACCCTGCTACACGCGGTCTTTGCCGGTGGATCCCCGAGCGCCTGGCGCGCGGCGATCACGGCCGCGCTCACTTGGTCACTGGTGGCAGCCGGCCGCCGACCGTCAGCTCCCTCGGTAACCGCTACGGCCGCCCTCTTGCTCTCCGCGCCGGATCCCTCGATGGCGCTCCGGCCCGCATTCCTACTCTCGATCGTCGCGACCTCGTCGATTCTAAGTGCTCCCCGTGCCCCAGCGGACACTCGCTGGCCCCGGCTTCGATCGGCCGCGACCATCAGCGCGCGAACACTGGTCGCGACGGCTCCCATGGTCTGGTGGTGGTTCGGAGGGGTGCCCCTCATCGGCTGGCTTACAAACATCCTGGTTCTCCCGCTAGGGAGTTTGGTCGTCATCCCCTTGGCGCACCTGTTCGCCTTGACGATCTCGGCCCCAGGGGCCGCTGAACTACTGGGCAGCGCCCTAACGGTCGCAGCTCGAGTCTTGCTCTCGGTCTGCGACGCCTTCGCTCCATTCACGCCGACCCGAGGCCTCCCGCCCCCCGACGTCGCTCAGGGCCTCTTGCTGCTCTGCACCTGCGTACTGCTGTTGTGGCTCCGCACGTGGCGAGCACGCGCACTCGTCTTGGTCGTAGCGGCCTTGTTTTGGCTCGGCGCCGACCAATGGCTAGTCGCCCGTGAGCAGCCGAAGTCCACGCTTCGAGTCACCTTCATGGACGTCGGACAAGGAGACGCGACGCTCGTCGACTTCCCAGACGGCCGGCTCGCGCTGATCGACACCGGACGTGGAGGCCGGCACCCCGCGGTTCGCGAGCTTCGGGCCTTGCTCGGAGCGCGCCGACGTTCCCGCATCGACATCGTCGTGCTCACGCACGGGCATCCCGACCACTACGGAGGTCTGAGCGACTTGATCGGCCAAGTCGAAATTGGTGAGATCTGGCTGAACGGGCAGCTGCTCAGTGAGGAGGAGGACGGAGCCACAGCCCGGCTCGTCTCTTCGGCGCTCGCGCGAGGGACCCGCCTCCGGTTCGCGCCGGAGCTCTGCGATGCAGACCAGGAAATCGGCGGAGTCGAGGTCGCCGTGCTTTGGCCGTGCCCCCGATACGACCCGGCCCTCGATCTGAACGACAACTCGCTCACCCTGAGGCTCGCGTACGGCCAGCGTTCGTTTCTCTTCACCGGAGACCTCGAACGGGAAGCCGAGCTGCTGCTCCTGGACTCGGGCCGGATCCCCGCCTCCGATGTTCTCCAAGTCGGGCACCACGGCTCGCGAACCTCGAGCGCGCCGAGCTTCATCGCCGAAGTTCGCCCGTCCCTCGCGGTCATCAGCTGTGGCGCGGGAAACCGCTACGGTCACCCCAGCCCGTCGGTGGTTGCGCGTCTACGCGCCGCAGGCGCCGAAGTTCACCGGACCGACCAGCACGGCGGGCTCATCGTGACGACGGACGGCGACAGACTCCTGGTTCGGCGCTAAGCCCCGATCGACTTC
>JBLYYU010000493.1:0-9749 GCA_048550275.1 Polyangiales bacterium | reverse complement strand
GCAACCACCCCGGATTGGCGCGCGCGCCGAGGCGAGGCTTGCCTGGTCTCCGGCTCCCAGTCCAACCGACCAGAAATGCAAGCCGAGCCGTTCGATGTAGCCCGGCGTCGCGCCCTTTTTTCCGCGCCCCGTCCATACCCTGCACACCCCCAATTCCGCGCCCCGGTGTACACCCGCTTCCTTCCGGGTTAGCTTCCGCCTCGATGCAACGACTTCTCTATTTCGTTCTCGCAGTGGCGCTCGTCGCTTGCAGCGCTGACGACAGCGCGTCGAAGTCCAAACATGTACTCGTCATTGGAGTCGATGGGCTTCTGGTTGAAGGGCTGCAGGAAGCCTCGACGCCGGTGCTCGACAGCCTCATTGCTGACGGCGCGGTGACCTACGATGCTTTTGCTGGAGGTGAGCTAGGCAGCGCGACCGAGCAAGCGACCTTCAGCGGCCCGGGCTGGAGCAGCATCCTGACCGGGGTCTGGGTCGACAAGCACGGTGTCACCGACAACGGTTTCATGGGTGCGCGGTACGACGAGTACCCGCACTTCTTTGCCCGCGTTCGGGAGAAGAACCCCAACGTCTACCTTTCCTCGTTTGCTAGTTGGCAGCTCATCAATTTCGTGATCGTCGAGTCCGCCGAGGTGGACGAGGTGTTCACGCCTCTCGTTCCGAGCTCCGAAGAGGCCGATCTGGAGGTGACCGCTGCGGTCGTGAAGCACCTGGAGGAGCAAACGCCGGACGTAGCGTTCGTTCATTTGGATGAAGTCGACCATCAGGGTCACGTTGTGGGGTACTCAGCAGAGGTTCCCGAATACCTGGCCGCGATTGAAACCGTCGACTCTCAAATTGGCGAGATGCTCGCGGCGGTCGAGGCTCGGCCTACGCATCCGACCGAAGATTGGCTCATCGTCGTGGCGACCGATCATGGGGGAATCGGCCAGGTGCACGGCGGGCAGAGCGATGAAGAGCGAACGATTCCTCTCATTGCGAGCGGGGGCGCCATCGTGCCGGGTCAAGTGCTCACGCCGGGGCCGGGCCACACCGCCGTGCCACCGACGGTCATGAGGCACTTGAATCTCGGCGTCGACGCGGGCTGGGGCTGGGAGAGCGAGCCCTTCGGCTTCTAGCGGACGCCGTTCGTCATTCCCTGGTCTTCAGGACGCCAATCAGATCTAGGCGATCGAGCTTGCGCCGAACGAGAAGCGCGCTGGCGATTCCAGAGAGCAGGACGACGGCCACGGCGAACGCGTAGGTCTGACTGGAGATGACGAAGGGGATCCGGAAGAGCTCTGGATCTGCCCAGGACGCAATCATGGCCTTGGCGCCGGCGGTGCCAAGGAGCAGACCGAGTGGAATCGCAAGGGCGATCTGGACCGCCTGCTCGCCCAGGAGGATCGCCGAAATCTCTGCGCGAGTGAAGCCGAGGACACGCAGCGTAGCCAAGTCACGGCCGCGCATCGATACACTCACTCGCGCGTTGTTGTACACGATCGAAATCGCGATGGCCGTGGCGAACAAGGTCATGATGAACGTCATCACCTTCATGGTTTCATCGGTCTGCTTCTCGAAGCTGGCGACCGCATCGCTCTTTCGCGACACGGCCTGAATCGCCGGGATGTCGTTGAGCCGGGATTGCACTTCGGTTTCCTGCTGCGCGTCGATTCTCAACAAAGCCGAAGAGAACCTCGGCGCTTCGCGGAGCAAGCGATGCAGGTTCGTTTTGGACAGGTAGCCCTGGAGCCCGAAGCCCTCCTCGATGAGCCCGGCCACGGTGAGCTGGCGATGACCGCGGTCTCCCTCCTTGAGCTCGATCTCGACTGTATCTCCCGGTCTGACGTCGAGGATCTCTCCGAGCACGCTCGTCAAAAGGACGCCTTCGGCTGGGATGGGGACATGCTCGAAGTCGAGGTTGTGGAGTCGACGAAGGCGCGAATCCAACGGAACGCCCATGAGAACCGTGTCCCGCCAATGATGGCCCGAACGGATACGGATTGCGGTCGCCCGGATCCCTTCGACCTCTTGGACGCCGGGCAGGTGTGACAAGTAGCCGAGGCCTCGCTCGGGCATGGCTTCCATGAAGCCGACGGTGAGGTCTTCGCGCTGCTGCCGTTCGAACTGGACCATCACCATCGGACCGTAGGCATCGTAGCCAAAGCGACCGAGGATCACGATCGACAGAGCGAGGGCGATCCCCAACGACGAAAGAGCCGTGCGGCCGGGGCGCCGCGAGACTTCTCGAAAGACCATCATCGTGGTTTGCCGGAACCACTTCAAGACGCCCCAGCGCTCGAGGGCGCCGGTCTTGTAGTTGGCCGGAGCGGGCGGTCGCATCGCGTCGGCGGGGGGGAGGGTGACCGCGGCGCGGACTGCCAGTGAAGCGCCAAGCGCGCCTGCGACGAGGCTGAACAGAATTGCATTCACGCTTACCGCCATGTCGACTCGTTGCGGCAACTGGGGCAGGCGAAAGAACTCCGCGTACATCGCCAGCATTCCTTTGCCGAGCCAGACCCCGAGCCCGAGCCCGATGAGTGCGCCGAAGCTGACGATGAGCGCCACCATCTTGAAGTAGTGCATGGCGATGCTCGAGTTGCCGTAGCCCATTGCCTTGAGCACCGCGATCTGTGGGCGCTGGAGGCTGACCAAGCGGCTGAACACGACGTTCAAGAGGAACGCGGCGACGCCCAGAAAGACGCCCGGCAGAAAGATGACCAGCGTTTCGATCCCTTGAATCTCGCTAGTCAGGATCGAGTGGGAGAGTTGGTGGTCGCGAGTGAGTGCCCCGAGTCCGCCGTAGGGTTCGAGCGCGCGGTCGATGGAGCCGAGCACATCGTCTTCATTGGCGCCGGGTTCGAGCTTCACCGCCATATCGTTGAACGCCCCCTCCATTTGGTAGGCGGCGGCGATGGCGTCTTCGAGCATCCACAACGGCGTGAACCGCGCATCGTCCGGCATCAGCAAGCCGGAGTCCACGGCAAACACATATTCCGGAGAGAGCGCGTGACCGACGACGAGCAGCTCGCGGAGCTTTCCATTGATGACCGCCGAGAGCGTGTCGCCGGGCTCGAGACCATGAATCTGTGCAAACGGCTCGTTGACGAGCACCTCGTTGTATCGTCCAGGCTCGAGCTGGCGTCCGGCGCGCAAGACCACGCCGTTGAGCGGCGCCCTGCCGGTGGAAGGGAGCGAAATCAGGTCGCCGCGCGCGGGCGAAACCAAACCGTCCATTGGCAGGCGCACCCGCTCCACGATCCGCGGATACGCGCGGGAGACACCCGGAAGCTCCGCGATTCGAGCGGCGACTGATTTGGGAGCCCGATCCAAGTGCACGAACACGTCCGCGAACCGGTTGGTTTCGTAGTAGAGGTCGCGCGACTCGTAGAGCGCCCGCCACGCACTTTGAAGCGCGATGTAACAAGCGACCCCCGACGCGACGACGACCGCGATCGTCAATGCCTGACCGCGCAGCCTGGCGACTTCGCGAAACAGCTTGCGGTCGAGCACTTTCATGGTCGCACTACTTTCGTTTCCGTCCGACAGGGAGGCCGTGAGACTCCAGCTCGGCTCGCAGCCTGTCTAGAAGCCCCTCCGACCATTCTTTGGAAGCACTCGCGCAAATGGGCTCGTGCTCGCTATCGTTGGCACGCTGAAGGCAGGACTTGTAGAACGTCTGGCCCCAAAGAATGTCGTCGTTGTAGCGGCGGAGGCCGTGCTTCATTCCTTTGGCGTAGCCGTAGTCATAAACGATCAGCAGCACCTTTTCGGCGAGATCCGGGTAGAGCGTCAGTGTCGAGTGTTCGATCACCTCGCGCTTGCCTTCTTTGTACCCCTTGCCGAGAAGCTCGGGCTCGCGGCCTTTGATCTTCCGGCAGGCCTGGACCGGACCCTTGGCGAACGGCATCCCCTTCTTGCAGCCCTTGGCGTCTGCGAGCTCGAGGTAGTAGCCGTGAATGACCTTCCAGCGAGTCAGCCCGCGAACGGCCCCCACGTCGTAAGCCATGTCGAAAAACTCCCGCGCGTGAGCGAGGCCGTCCTGATAGGTGCCGCTCTTGCGAAGCCGGGTAAGGTCGTTCGCGTCCGACTGGGTCTCTGACGGAGGGGATTCGGCGCTGGCGATTACGGGAAGCAGAAACAGGCAAAGAGCGAGCGCGAATAGGCGATGCATGTGGAGGACGGTGACTCTGGGGGTGGCGGGATGTCAAGGGGGCGGTGGAAGTGCCAGCGCCAGTGACAGCGCGCCGCTTCGCCTCGTGTATACTTCCGGGCGTGTTCCGCGTCCCCTCTGTCCTGAACCTCGTCCTCCTCCTGGGTTGCACCTCCTCAACCGCCAGCACTGACGTCGCACCCGTCCAAGTCGGCGTCATCCGAACGGTCGACGCAGAGCGCTTGGAGGATCCGGACGAGTGGGGCCCTGTGCTCGACCTTGCTCTCGAGACCGAGTTCTGGGATCTCATTGGGAACTCCGCGCATGAGCAATACGGAGACTGGCACGAGAAGGCAAAGGCTTACGTTGCTGCGAATTCGGGCGCTGATCCGCGTCTTGCGATGCTCATCTCTGCTGGCGCCGTGTTCAGCCTGACGACCCTCTTCCAGCATTCCGATCCGCTCAGCCAGATCGGCGAGTACGCCGACTACATCGACGACGCGACCGTCGGGATTGGTGATGCTGTGGAGCCCCTGGGTGATCACGAGCCGGCCGTCGTGTTCTTTCACAACAATCAGGCGATGCTCGCATTTCTTCTCGGGTCGAACCCCAGCCTTGGCATTTGTCACCTCGAAAAGCTCCGAAATCTCGAAGACAGCAATGCCGCATTTCATGGAACCGAGGGTAGGGCAGCCGCACCATTCACTTACGGAATGGTCCACGACGAAGCTTACGTCGACTACGCGATCGAGTTGATGGAAGGCTGTGACAACTGGATCTGCAACTGGACATCGAAGCTGGCGCCGTTCAAACCCATCGGCCAATTGACGACCTTGGCGGAGCTTCACGCGATCAAGGCTGCGCTTACGATCGACGAGTCGGCTCAGGCCGATGCGTACGAAGAAATGAACGCGCTCCTCGATCGCGCTGCCATGCTCGGTGCCGCTCGCGGATACCCCTTCATCGACCGCATCGAGGAGCTTCGGACGGAGTTGCCAGCGCGCGAGTACGAAACGGGGATCGGGCTCGGCCGCAGTCCAATGCCCGTCTACTCGAACGAAAGCAACTGCGGCGGCTGTCACATCGGGGGGATCCCAGGCCGCTTCGGTGAGGAGCTCGACGACCCGTATCCCGCCGCGGATCTCTGGACGGCGAAGCCCGGTCCGCCACCGTTCAAGGGCGACGCGTCGGCTACCTGCGACTAGCAAAGACAGTCGCGCAACTGGCGTTCACTTTCCGTACGAGCCGCCGATGTGATCGTAGGGGTCCTGGCCTTCGCCGAGGGCTTCCTCGTAGCCGATCTTGTCGATGACTTTTTCGAGCCCCTCGACGACGTAGGCGAGAAAGTCGCGGCTCGAAAGGATGCCGACCGGCTTCCCGTTCTCGGTCACGGGAAGGTGCCTGACGCCCATCGCGTATTGCATTTCTGCGCATTTGCGAACGTGGGTGTCGGTTTCGACCGCGACGACGATGTCAGTCGCGATCTCGGCTACTGTGGTGGTGTCCGCGTCCTTGCCTCTGGCGACCAGGCGGGTGACCACGTCGCGCTCGGACAGGATCCCCTTCATTTCGCCATCGGCCACGACCAGGACTGCGCCAACGTGGTTCTGCGACATCAAGATCGCGGCTTTGGAGACGAAGTCCCCGGGTTCGACCGTGACCATTTCGGTCTTCATCAACGAGCGAATGATCGCCATGCGCTAGCCTCCTTCAATGGTACCTCCATATATATAGGGCCGAATCGACTCGCGGTGAACCACCGCGGACCGATCGATAGGTTCAGAGGCCGTTCAATGTGTCGACGACGTCGAGGAGATCGCCGATGTCGTAAAAATCAACCGCTACGAAGTTGGGAAGGGCGTTGCCTTCTCGTTGGCATTGGAGGGCGCGGTCGATGAAGAGCGGGTCGAAGTTGACCATTTCCGCGAGCTCGGGGCGGCCGCCGAGGGCGGCGGTCAAGAAGTGGTTCAGCAGGAAGAGGGGGTTCTCAGGGTCGCCGCGGTTGGGATCGCAGACGAAATCCTCGGGCGATGCGAACGAAAACGGCGTCTCCCAGGCTTCGTCCCAGACATTCATCAGCCAGGGGAAGGTGTCATCGCTGGGCAGATTCTCTTGGAACACGACCAGGCGTGTGCCCGCGTCGATGAGGGCGTCGAGCGTCGGCCAAGTCGGAGCACTCGAGGGCGTGTACACGAAGTCGATGAGCCCGCTCTCGTCGAAGGCGCTCGCCGTCTGTGCGTGGCTGATGTAGTTCTCGAAGATGATGGAGACGACTTCGTGAGGGTTCCGCTCGAGGAACACCTTGATTTCACCGAGACCCTCGACGAGCGCTTGTTTGCCTGCGGCGCAAACCGAGTGGCAGAGCAGCAACTGGCCGTCGTCTTCGTAGGTGTCGAGCATCAGGCCGCGAATCCCGTCGTCGAGCTGCCGCGTAATGCCGAAATTCTGGTTCGGGAGTACCCAATCTGCCGCGTCGTTCGACATTGCGTTGTGCGTCATCGGGTATGCGACTTCGTCGTAGGCCCGTTCACAGAGAGCTTCGTGCCCGTTGCATAGGCGTGCCGGGCTCGGAGTGGCGCCTTCGTCGTCGCTACACGAGAGGCAGAGCGAGGCGGCGAGCAGAACGAAGGTAGGTACGGCGTACAGTCGCATGAAGACCTCAGCGCCCTGCGCGGACGAGCCGGCCGGGCCGCGTGCCGGTGAGCTGGCCGTTTCGGTTGATGACTTCGCCGTTGACGAGGGTGGCGATGTACCCGTTGGCGCGCTGCATCAGGCGTTGACCGCCGGCGGGCAAGTCTTTGAGCATCGTCGGGTGCAAGAGCTCGAGCTGGTCGAAGTCGATGACGTTGATGTCGGCGCGAAGGCCGGGGGCTAGACGCCCGCGATCGCTGAGACCAAGGAACTGTGCGGTGTCATGGGCCTGCATTTGGATGATGCGCTCGAGCGGGATACGGCCCTGCTCCCGGTCGCGCGCCCAGTGCGTCATCAGAAACGTCGTGAAGCTGGCATCGCAGATGGTGCCGACGTGCGCGCCACCGTCGCTCAGGCCGGGGAGGGCGAGCGGGTGGGTGAGCATCTCGTGCACAGCGTCGAGGTTCATGCCGGCGTAGTTGTAGACGGGGAAATAGAGGAGCGCTTCGCCATCCTGCTCGAGCATGGCGTCGTAGATCAGGCTCAGTACCGGGACGCCTTGGCTCATCGCTGCGGCGCCGAAGCTCTCGGTCGGCCCGGGCTCGTAGTTGGGCTTCTCGCCCAATCGGAAGAGGCGCATGGCGACCATGTCCAGGTTCGCCAGGAAGTAGTCGGCGAGCGGCGGGAGCATGCTGCCGTCGCCGGCGACCGGCTCGCTCTTTTCGGCAATCATTTTCGCCTTCAGCGCTGGGTCGCGCATGGCTTGCACGCGCTCGTCGAGCGGAAGTTGGCTGATCGCCTTGTAGCTTGGAAAACCCATGAAGGGGTGGAAGGTCGCCTGAAGGCCCAACATGACGCCAATCCCGCGCGCCCCGACCTGGCATCGAACCTCGCGGCCCGCTTCGTTGGCCTTGGTCGCGCGATCGAGAATCCACTTCCATTGCTCGGGGCTGTGATCACGTTGCATCGTCGAGACGCTCATCGGGCGGTCCGGGGCTGCGCTCTGCATCTGCTCGAGCACACCCCATTCGGCGTCGAACTGATCGTCGCCATGCAGGATGTTGAAGTCGCTGACCGCCTGAAGGACGCCGTAGCCGAGCCCTTCGAATGCCTTGGCGATCCCAGCGAGCTCTTTGCCGTCCGCCTCGGAAGCTGGTGTCCAATCGCCGACCGCGCTTCGGTGGTTGTCGCTTCGGCCAGTGCTGAAGCCGACCGCGCCCGCTTCGAGCGACTCGCGGAGCAGTCGGCGCATCTCCGCGATGTCCTCGTCGGTCGCGGCCTCGTCGTGCACGGCTCGCTCGCCCATCACGTAGACGCGGAGCGCGTCGTGCGGGACGTGGGCCAAGAAGTCGATGGTGTGCGGCATTCGGTCGAGCACGTCCATGTACTCGGGGAAGCTCTCCCAGCCCCAACTGATCCCCTCGGCGAGCGCCGTGCCCGGAATGTCCTCGACGCCTTCCATGAGCTCGACCAGCTTGGCGTGATCGCTGGGGCGCACCGGGGCGAAGCCGACGCCGCAGCTTCCCATCGCGCAGGTGGTGACGCCATGAATCGACGAGGGCGCGAGCTCTTCGTCCCAGCTGATTTGGCCGTCGTAGTGGGTGTGGATATCGACGAAGCCGGGGGTCACGATGGCGCCTCTAGCGTCGATTGTTTCGGCGGCGGGACCATCGCAGTTCCCGACGTCGACGATCTTGCCGTCTTTGATGCCGACGTCGCCGGCGTACCGATCGCCACCGGTCCCGTCGACAATCGTTCCGCCCACAATCTTGATGTCGTACATGCTCGTTCTCCGCGCTCAGATGATCTGCGCACTGTATCGTACGATCATCGAAATTGCAGCCGCGCAGAGCAGGACCAGGACGACCGTCTTGAACGTCCGTTCGTCGACCCGGTGGTGGACCCATTCGCCGAGCACAATCCCCAACGGAACCGTGGGGACTAGCCAGAGGATGTCGAGCGCGACCTTCCGGTCATACTCTCCGGCGAGGATGAAACGCGTGACCAGGATGATGTTGAGCACGATCCAGATCATGCTCAGACTGCTCCGGAAGACCTTCTTGCTGAGGCCCTCGCGACCGATGGCGTACACGAGTAAGGGGCCGCCCGCCGCGTAGATGCCGTGAATGACGCCTGCGCCCAGCATCGCAGCCGAAGAGGCGGCGAGCGGGATCGGTTTGTCGACGGTGGAGGGGGCGGAGCGAAGATGGTGCAGGTCTCGCGCCGACAGGCCGAGGACCATCGCTCCGAAGGCGACACCGAGCCAGGGGCCGCCGACCTTGGTGAGCAGGACGAAGGCCAGGGCCATTCCGCTAGCCATCAACGGCAAGACGCGCTTGAGCAGGAGGCCCCAGTCGATGCCGTCGCTGTGGCGGACCACGATATATCCGGTCTGCAGGAATGAAAGCGGGACCATCAGAAGAATGACCTGCTGCAGATCGATGAGCTGGGCTCCCAAGGTCATGCAGACGAGCATTCCGCCGAAGCCCGTCGCCGTCTGCACGAGGTACGCGGTCGTGACGACCAAAGCGAACATCAGAAATACGAGGTCGATCGTCACGTGCGTCTTCCGGTGCTGAGCTTCCTACAGGGTTTCCCTGCATTCGTACAGGTTGGTGTTCCGCGAGCGTTTGTGGCAGGCATACGGGCATGGACCTGACGTTCACAGCAGAAGAGGAAGCGTTCCGGCAAGAGGTGCGCGCCTGGATCAGAAGCGCGATGCCGACGCAGATGCGCGAGACAGCGGAAGCGGGAGGGCTCTTCAAGCCGGAAGACAGCAAGACCTGGCAGGAGATTCTCCACGAGAAGGGTTGGGCAGCGCCGCACTGGCCGAAGGAGGTTGGCGGCACGGGCTGGGACGCAGCCAGGCGATTCATCTTTGCCGAGGAGATGGAGCTCGCTGGCGCACCGCAGCTCTCGGTGTTCGGGCTCTCGATGGTTGGGCCTTTGATCATCAGCTTCGGTACTGACGCGCAGAAGCAACGCT
>JBLYYU010000492.1:0-3247 GCA_048550275.1 Polyangiales bacterium | reverse complement strand
GGCTCTTCCTGGATGAAGGTCTTGAACGCCTGGAAGAAGACGCTCGAAAGTGAAACCGAGGGTCGGATCAAGCTGCGCTTCTATCCGGGCGGTGCCCAAGGAGACGAGCGCGACTTCGTGCGGAAGATGCGCGTCGGGCAGCTCGATGGAGGCGTCGTTACGATGACCGGCATGAGCATGCTGGTGCGGCCGATGGTGATCCTGGTCTTACCCAACCTGCTCGACACCTACGAGAAGCTCGACCGGGTCCGACTGAAGATGGCCGACGAGTTCGAGAAGATGTTCGAGGATGAAGGCTTCACGATGCTCGCCTGGGGAGACGCGGGAAAGACGCGGCTCTTTTCACAGAAGAAGATCGAAAAGCCGTCGGACATCAAGGCGATGCGGCCCTGGATGTGGAAGGATGACCTAGTCTTCATCGAGTTCTACAACGTGATCGGCGCTAATGGCGTTCGGCTCGGCGTGAACGAAGTGTACCCCGGCCTTCAGACCAAGATGGTCGACGTCGTGACGTCTTCGGCTCTCACCGCGGTCGCGCTCCAGTGGTACACGCGGGTCAAGTACATGACCGGCCACAACTCCGCGATCATCGCGGGTGGTATGGTGATGAAGAAAGACAAAGTCGACGCACTTCCGGATGACCTCAGGGAGATCTTCCTCAGGACCTGCGAGCGAGTCGAAGTTCTGCTCAACAAGACGATCCGCCGTGACGACCAGAAGGCCTACGACGTCGTGATCAAAAAGGGCGTCACTGCGACCGATACGAGCGAGTATGAGGCCGAGTGGGAAGCGGCCGCCAAGCAGGTCAGAGACCGAATGGCGGGCAGGGTGTTCCCGAAGAGCCTGCTCCAGGCTGTCGAAGCGGCCGCGGCGGAATAGTCGGAAGCGATCAGGCTTTTGCGGCGATGTATGCGTCGACCCGCGCGGTGATCGCGGTCCGCACCCGGTCGCTGAGCGCGGCAATGTCGTTTTCGCTCAACTCGGCGGTCGAGATGGGCGCCTCGACGTATGCAGTTACCTCGTTGCCAGGACGAATGACGAGTGAGCCCTTGTGGAGGACGTCGTACAGGCCCGTTACGGCCACGGGCACCACGGGAATTCCCAGCTCGATCGCGACGCGAAACAGTCCGTCGTAGAACGGCCCCACGCGCCCGGTCGTGGTTCGATGCCCTTCGGGGAAGCCGAGAATCGAATGACCGGCGGCGACTTCCTCGCGAATGGCCTTTCGGAGTGCATCGAGAGCGCCGCTACGATCTTTCGGCACCGGAATCGTTCCGCGCGCTTTCATGAACCATCCGTAGAACGGATAGTCGAAATGGCTCTCGAGCTCGATGCCTTGCTTGAAGTGCCGTGTCGCGTTGTACATGCCGACGTGATCGAGGTGGCTGCTGTGGTTCTGGATGAAAATGTACTGCGTGTGCCGGTCGACGTCAGGGTGTACCTGGTGACTCTGCTTGTTAAACGTGAGCGCGAGTTGGAGCCAGCAGTAGCCGCGCTCGAGGAACTGCACACGGTCGGGCTTGATGAACTGATAGAGGAGGGTGAGGAAGGCGAGGCTCAGGGCGAGAAAGCCGCCGGCCAGGGACCAGATGATCACGCTGATGAGCCGATCCCAGATTGTGGTTCGTTCATTCATGCAACGAGGTTGATTGCGGCTGGGAGAACGTCGATCGCCAGGGGCTTGAGTTGGTGCAGATCGCCGTCGATGAGCACGGCTTGAAAGGTCGGGTCGACGAACTCGACTCGTTCGAGTTGTCGGGTCCAGACTTCATCGAGGTCGGTGTGCGTGCCGGCGAAGATGCGCCGAAACGCGTCGATCAGAGCTCCCCTGCCGAGCGGGCCGGCCCGGACGAGGTCCAATAGGCCGTCCGAAACCTGCGCCTCCGGTGCCATTCGCATCATGCCGCCGGTGAACTGGCTGTTCGAAAACGAGGTGAGCACCGTCCGGGCGTCGTCGACGGCGTCTCCGTAACGGAGCTTGTTGTCCTCGTACTGGAGCCGGACGACACAGACGAACACCGCCGCGATGTAGCCCGCTGCGCCCAAGAACTTGAAGCGATCGTTGGTCAGCTGACCCGCGCGTGCGACGAAACCCGTGCCCATCGTGTTGATGAAATGGATGACGCCTTCCTCGTGGCTCAGGCGAAGGACGTCGACCGGACGGGTCTTGCGCCGCACGATGGCTGCGATCGCGGCCTCCAGATCGCTGATCTCGAAGTCCCGAAGGAAGGAATTCCCCGTGCCCAGCGGCAGCATGGCGAGCTCGGAATCGCGACTTACCCCCGCGGCGACCAGACCATTCACGACCTCGGCGGCGGTTCCGTCGCCACCCGCAGAAAGAAAACATCGGCGGCCGGCAGCCGCGGCGCGCTCGACGAGCTCGGTCGCGTGACGGGGCCGTTCGGTGAAGGCGACCTCCAAATCGACCCCGAGCCGCTCGAGCTCACGCAGTGCGGCAGGGGCAGACTTCGCACACCTGCCGCCGCCCGCCGCGCGATTGACGATTGCGTAGAACGAGCGACTCACCGCTGGTCGAAACTCCAGCTCGGATCGTCGCAGAGAATGCAGGAGCCTCCCTCGAACCAGAGCTCGCCGTTGGCATCCGCGTACAACTGCCAGCGCAGGAAAGCGACGATTGGCTCGCGATAGACCCCGCCATCCGTGCGTGGGTCGTTGTGATCGGCTGTCGCGTGGTTGGCGAGCCACGCGTCGTTGTTCGCGCGCTCGAAGGCCGTGATGACAACCGAAGCCTCCACGGTTTCGTCGTTTTCGGAAGTCATGAACAGGGTGGGCGGCGTGTCCTCGCTGGTTGGCGTGCCTGCGCCTTGGACGGCCACGGCGACCCGATACTGGGGAGACTCTTCCGTCGTTTGAAAACCGCCGAGCGAGTGGCCTGCCAGCGCAATGCTCGCCTCGTCGACACGTCCGAACAATGCGTCACCCGGATCGGCGTTTCGCCGGAGAAGCTCGGTGCGTTGATCCGTTTCGATCGGGTTCATCCCGGAGGACTTGCCCCCGATGACGATGAAGCCCCAGGACGCGACCGATTCGAGGAGCCCATTGTAGTTGAAACTATCGGTGTACCCGCTTGCGCCGTTGAACCAAACCAGCGCCGGCCAGCTCTCCTCGGTTTCCAAGTCCTGCGGGAAGAAGAACACGAAGGCATCTGTCTGCGCGAAGTCGACCGCATGTGGGCCTTCGGCCGAGAAGACTGGGTTCGTGGGGGCAGCCTCGCTCGCCTCGCCTC
>JBLYYU010000491.1:0-4454 GCA_048550275.1 Polyangiales bacterium | reverse complement strand
CCATCTGCAACTCGAGGACAGCCGTGCGACCGAGAGCATCGCCGTGACGCATCGCTTCGAGGAGCCCGGACAGTTCTTCTACGAGAACAAGCGCGTCAGCATGCCCGCAACGGGCTCGGTCACGGTCGGCGATTCGACCTACACGCTCGCCGCGGGTGAATCGTTTGGCGTGCTCGACTGGGGGCGAGGCGCCTGGCCCGGTGAGGTTCGTTGGGAGTGGGGGCACTTCGCTGGGTTGATCGACGGGGTCATGGTTGGCGTCAACATGGGGACAGTGAATGGGGACGACAGTGCAGGGACCGCGGATGCGGTCATCGTGGGTGAGGTGCTCCACAAACTGTCCCGCAGTGAATGGGACTACGACCTCGACGACGTGATGTCCCCTTGGACTTTCGGCAGCGAGGACGGAAGCATCGACCTGGTGCTCACGCCCGACTTCGATGATTCGACTACCTTGAGCCTCGGCCCACCGTACAACCTCACACGCTGGAAAGTGCATGGCGAGATCGCCGGAACAGTCCGGCTAGCCGACGGTTCTGCTCTTCAGGTGCAGGGCATTCGGGGCGCTGCCGAGTACGTCGAGATCGTTTGGTAGCCAGGTCCGCGGCCGGGTCGCGAGATTCTTCGGCCGTCAGGCGGGCAAGTCCGCCGCGGAATCGGCAACTCCTTTTCCCTCCGCCCGATATCCCTGGCATGCACGCATCCGCCGCACTACTGTCCCTCCCGTTCATGAGCGACGTCGACCTGGCTTTGCGGGAGCGTTTCGGCCTTTCCGACTTTCACCCTTGGCAGCGCGAGGCGATCGACGAGCTTCTCGAGGGCAAGAAGCGGGTCATGGTGATCGCCCCGACCGGGGGAGGCAAGTCCCTCTGCTACCAGCTCCCAGCGGCCGTTCTCGAGGGCACCTCGATCATCATCTCTCCCTTGATCGCCCTCATGGAAGATCAGGTTCGGGCTCTCACCGAGCGCGGGGTGCCGGCTACCTACCTGGCTTCGACGCTCGACCCGGACGAGCGGCGGGAACGCGAGCAGGCGATTTGGGACGGACGCTACAAGCTCGTCTATATTGCCCCGGAACGCCTCGAATCCAATTGGCTGGTCGACCAGCTGGCGGAGCTCGACCCGCCGCTGGTCGCCATCGACGAGGCGCATTGCATTTCGCAGTGGGGTCACGATTTCCGCCCGTCATATCTGCGGCTGGGCGAGGTCATCGAGCGCCTCAAGCCGCCGCGAGTGCTCGCCTGCACAGCGACCGCGACCCCGATCGTGCGCCGCGAGATTCAAGATCGTCTCGGCCTCGGCTCGGACCAAAGCGCTGTCATCCTGCGAGGGTTTTCGAGGCCGAATCTTCACCTCTCCGTCATTGAGAGCGATAGCTCTCCCCAACGCCGCAAGCTCATGCTCAGCGCGCTCAGCGATGCACTCGGAGATCCTGAGAACCCCAAAGGGGGCGCCATCGTGTATGCGGCGACGCGCCGCAACACGGAGAAGGTCGCCGAAGCCGTCTCTCGGGAGGGCTGGCGCGTCGAAGCGTACCATGCGGGCCTTCCGGCATCCGTTCGCGAGCGCGTGAATCGGCGCTTCGCCAATCGCGCCCTCGACGTAGTGGTCGCGACAAACGCTTTCGGAATGGGAATCGACCGTTCCGACATTCGCACCGTCGTACACGTTCAAGCACCCGGTTCGGTCGAGGCCTACTACCAAGAAGTCGGTCGAGCTGGCCGTGACAGCCAACCGGCGCACGGGCTCTTGCTAACCAGCTCGGGCGACCTCGGGCTTCGCCGACGCCTGATCGGTTTCAGCGGCAGTCGAGATACGGGCGCGGAGCCCGACGCGGCGCATGTCCAGCAGCAGTGGCGACTGTTTCTCGACTTGATGCGCTACGTCGAGGCTGGAAGCTGCCGGCACGATTTCATCCTTCGCTATTTCGGTGACGAGCAGGAGACCTTGGGCGGCTGCGGTCACTGTGACGTCTGTGAGAGTCTGGAAGAGCGGGGTGAAGACGGCGCGCCTCGAAGCGCTTCTGAAGAAGAGACCTTGCTCGTCCGAAAGGCACTGGCCGGCATCGCTCGCAACCAGGGTCGCGCCGGTCTCACTGCAGTCTCCGAGATGCTGCACGGGACCGACAACGAGCGACTTCGCCGGCTCGGTCTCACCGAGCTCAGCACCCATGGCCTGCTCGCAGAGCACCCAAAGGGTTGGGTCCTGGCCCTCCTCCGGCGGCTCATCACCGCCGGCCTCGTAGACCTGACCACGAGCGAGTTTCCCATTCCGTACCTGACGCCGCTTGGCGTTTCGACCATGAAAGACGAGGAGCCCGTTCGCGTGCTCGTTCCGTCGCCCGACGCCGGAAGGCCTAAGAAAGCGCACAAAGAACGCCGGGCGAGCAGCCAGTCGGTTCCCGAAAACGTCGACCAGTCGCTATTCGAAAGCCTTCGCGCGAAGCGGCTCGATCTCGCGCGCGCCAAGGGCGTCCCAGCCTACGTGGTGTGCCACGATCGCACGCTTCTCGAAATGGCGGCGCATAAACCTACGTCGATGGAAGCCCTTGCCGACATCCACGGCATGGGGCCCGCTCGTATCGAGCGCTACGGAGAGCCGTTCCTCGAAACGGTCAGCTCCCACGCGCCGTAGCCGACCACCTCGTCCCGCCCCCCGGCGGTGTCTCCCGAATTCCGCAAATCCAGGGTCCGCGGAGTGAGACGATGTTCCCGCGCAGCTTCCAAGAGCCCCTGCATGCCGACGCGCCCACAGGCGCCTTCGCGCTCGATGCGGTTCGGCGACATCGCTTCGACGGCCTTCGCCGTCACGGCATCCATGCGCCGTGCGGTCTCGTAGTCGCGGTGGTGGCTCAAGTCCGAGCTGATGACGAGGACAGTTTCATCGCCTCCCCAGAGCGAACCCAGGAGCTGGCGGACCTCCTCGGCCGACGAGCGGCCGACCGCGACCGGCAGAATCGAAAACTCGCCGATGACCTCCTGCAGAAACGGAAGCTGAACCTCGAGCGAATGCTCCCAGTGATGTGCGGCATCGTTGATGGTCACGAAGGGGAGCCGGAGAGCCTGGCGTCGAGCGGTTTCGTCGATGGCCACAGAGCCCAGGGGCGTTTCGAAAGCCGTGTTGCTCGGTAGCGCCAGCCCGTCGAAATGCACGTGGTGACTCGGGCCGAGGAGAACGACTTGCGAGACGAGGTCCCGTGCGCCTTCGAGCTCGACGAACGCCCGCGCCGCGACCGGTCCCGAGTACATGTAGCCGGCGTGCGGGACGATGAGTGCTTTGGGCCACGGATCGCGCGGCGCAAAAGATGCGCGACCCTGCGCGAGGTGCTCACGGACTACGTCCCGCAACGCTCCTGGGTCGGCCGGGTAGAACGCACCGGCGACGGCCGCTGGTCGTACAGTTGCCATCTCACGAATCTGCTCATCGGCGGCGTCTTGTCAACGCGACTCGAACAGACTTGCCAGCGGGGTCCCCTCTGTCCATCGTGTCGGAGTGGTTACTGTGCTCAAGTCCACCATCGCGACGGAGTATTGGAGCAGGCTCGACGACGGAAGGCTCCTTTGCGAGCTCTGTCCGAGAGCGTGCAAGCTGAGCGAGGGGCAGCGCGGCCTCTGCTTCGTTCGCGCTCGCGAAGACGACGGGCTGGTCTTGGCGACCTATGCGCGCTCGAGCGGCTTTGCCGTCGATCCGATCGAGAAGAAGCCCCTGAATCACTTTCTCCCGGGGACACCGGCGTTTTCGTTCGGCACCGCCGGCTGCAACCTGACCTGCAAGTTCTGTCAGAACTGGGACATTTCGAAGTCGCGCAGCGTCGACACACTCGCCGAGTCTGCCGGGCCTGAGCAAATCGCCGCGGCAGCGGAACGACTCGGCTGCCGAAGCGTGGCGTTCACCTACAACGATCCCGTCATTTTCCTGGAGTACGCGCGGGACGTTGCTGCAGCGTGCAAGGAACGCGGCCTCCGAACGGTCGCCGTGACGGCCGGCTACGTGAACCCAATACCACGAGCCGAGCTGTTCTCGTTCATCGACGCCGCGAACATCGACCTGAAGGCGATCGACGACGACTTCTACCGGCGAGTCGCTGGCGGCCGCCTGGAGCCGGTGCTCGACACGCTGCGCTATTTGCGGAGTGAAACCGATGTTTGGTTCGAGATCAGCAACCTCGTCATTCCAGGCGAGAACGACGGCGATGATGACGTCCGGAGATTGAGTGATTGGATCGCGCGTGAGCTCGGTCCCGACGTGCCCGTTCATTTCTCGGCGTTCCATCCGAGCTACAAGATGCTGGACGTGCCTCCGACCTCTCGGGCAAGCCTTCGGCGAGCTCGGGCAATCGCAAAAGCAGCGGGTATTCGACACGTCTACACGGGCAATGTTCACGATCGTGAAGGCGACACCACGTACTGCGCCGACTGTGGGAGCAGCCTCATCACTCGCGATTGGTACGAGCT
>JBLYYU010000490.1:0-10170 GCA_048550275.1 Polyangiales bacterium | reverse complement strand
GTAGATCGTGCCGCTATGGTCGGACAGCCCGACGGGAACGTCGAACCGTTCGCGAAGGTCGCGCATGACGTTCAAGCCCACGCTGTCGAGCCCGCTTGGATACGCCGACGTGCACTGCATGGCGGCGACGGGGAGACCCTTGTCCTTGGCCCAGCGAAGCGCCCATTCGATTTCCGACAAGGGGCTCATGCCCGTCGAGAACAGAACGGGCCAGCCTGTCTTGGCGAGCCGTTCCAACATCCATAGGTCGTTGATCTGGCCGGAGGCGATCTTCCAGGCAGCGACTCCGACGTCGGTCAGCAGATCGACCGCTTCCTCGGAAAACGGCGAGCTGAGAAACAGGAGCCCCCGCTCGTCGGCATGCTCCTTGAGGCCACGCCACTGCTCGGGCGTGAACTCCATTCGCTTCCAGTAGTCGAAGCGAGTCTCGTCTTGCGGGCTGAACTTGACGCGCCAGGGCTCGTCGGGCCGGCTCTCGGCTTCGGCGATGTGCGTTTGAAATTTCACCGCGTCCGCGCCCGCGTCTGCAATCGCGTCTACAAACGCATGCGCGGTGCCCAAGCTGCCATCATGCGACTGCCCCACTTCGGCAATCACGCGACAACGACCTGCGACTAGAAAAGGCTCCGACACGCGCTTGTTTACCCCAATTCCCCCACTCGCACATCGGTGCTAGCAGCTAAGCCACATCCTAGACAAGCGTTGACGATTACGCCGATAAATGGCAATCCGCCTCCGATGGGGTCGGGGTCTGAAATGGCGGGATTGAGGCCTGAACGAAGGGATACCGGTAGGCTTCGGCGGGGGCCGAGCGTCCCGGGCCCGGTCGTTCAGCCAGCATTGATTCCGTTCGCGGCTGTCCTGCTGATCGCACCTCAGCTTCTAGGTGGAGTCTTCCCCTGGGCGGTAGCGCTGATCTGCGCGCTAGCGGGCATCGCGGGTATTCTCACCAGCCGCCATGTCGAAATCATCGGGGTGCGCCGCCGCGCCGCGACTTTGCTCGACTGGGCAATGGTCGTTGCACTTGCCTGGACCGCGGTCCAACTGCTCCCACTCCCCTCCGCACTGGTCGCCCTGTTGGTTCCGGAGTCGGTGGATGCCTGGCAAGCCAACGCGCCACTTTTCGGGCAGCCTCCGCGTTCTTGGTTCCCGATGTCGCTCGATCCCGGTGCGACACGCCTGGAGCTCGCCAAGGGAGCGGCGATCGTTGCCGCGTTTCTCGCGGCCCGGGTGTTCACCGCATCTCATCAACGGCGGCGGGTGCTCAAGGCGGTCGCCGCAAGCGCTATCGCGATGGCGCTGATGGCGTTCGCTCACAAGCTCGCCGGGGCGACGCATGTCTTCGGCATCTACGAGCCGGTGTATGCGCACAGCCGTCTGCTTGCGCCGCTGATGAACGAAAACCACCTCGGGGGCTTGATGGCCTTGGGATCGCCAATCGCCATCGGTCTCGCGATGGACGCGGAGACGATCGAGCAACGGGTCGGATGGGCCGTCGGCGGCGCCCTTTGCGCGCTCGCTGGCGTTCTGTCGTTTTCCCGCGGCGGCATGCTCGCACTCGCGATTGGGATGGCAGTCTTCATCGCCGTGTACGCGGCCCGCCTGAACCGACGCAACCGTTCGATCCTTCGGAGCCGCAGCGTGCCCATCCTCGCCATTGGCGCGCTCGCGGTCATTCTCCTCGCCGTCGGTCTTCAAGGCGGGGACCTCGCGCGCGAGCTGAGCCATCGGCACAACGTCGCGCCCAAGTTCGCCGGCGCAGTGGCTGCACTCCCTGTCATCGCGAGCCATCCGATCGCGGGCGTCGGCCGCGGCGCCTTCTCCGCCGCCCTCGTCGGCGAGCACGGCACCGACAAACGTTTCTTCCACGCGGAGAACCTGCCCGTGCAATGGGCGTCCGAATGGGGGCTTCCCGTCGCAATCGCCCTCCTCGTGATTGTGATCTGGTCGATCGGGCGCGGCTTCCTCCTACGGCGCAGTCACGCGCACCTCGGTGGCCTGGCCGGACTCGTCGCGATTGGCACCCATCAGCTCGCCGACTTCTCCCTCGAGCTCCTGGGCGTCGCGGTGGTGGCAGCCGCGACCCTCGGCGCCGTCACCGATTCGGTCGCGGTTCGACGCGCCTTCCCCCTTCGGAAGCTCTGCACATCGATCTCGATCATCAGTATCGTGGGGACGCTGCTCGCGCTCTCGCTCATCGGGAAGGACGTATTCACCCTCGAGATGGAAAGCCGGGCGTCGCTCGAGCGGAACGACGACGAACAGGCCATGCGACTCGCGCTCGAGGGCCTTTCGCTGCATCCGTCCGAACCGATCTTCGCGCTCACCGGAGCGGAGTCAGCAGTTCGCCGGGGCGACGAGGCTGCCCCACGCTGGATCAATCGGGCCCAGGACCTGGCTCCGGTGTGGAGCACACCTCACCTGCTCGCCGCGCGCTGGCTCTTCGCCCTGGGTCGCCAGGACCAAGCCCTGATCGAGATTCGTGAGGCCGAGGCGCTGCGCCCCGGAAGTGCGCGGACGACAATCTGCTCACTGCTGAAGGGACAGGAAGACCCGGCGATCGCCCTTCGGGCCGCTCCCAGCGGCAAGGACGGCGCGAGTTTTCTCGACCGTGCGGCCCTCTGCCTTCCCTTGCAGTCGCCCGCAGCCATCGAAATCGACGAGGCGGCCCGCGAGCTCGACTCCGAGCTCCCGGGCCCGCGAACCCGGCAAGCACGCCGACTCCTGGCGGACGGGCGCCCGCTCGACGCGGTCGATCTTCTCAGCAGCGCGCGCTCCTTGGACGACGGCGGGCAGCGGGTCCTCGCGGAGGCCTACCTCCGCGCGGACGATGCGCAGGCGGCGGCTCTGGCCATTTCACCGCTCGTGAGCGCGAGGTCCGTCCGGTCCGACGTCCTCCGAACGGCCGCTTCGATCTACATGACAACCGGTGACGAAGCCTCGCTCGAGCGCGCCGTTTCGAGACTGCGCGGGCAAACCAGCGGCAAGGCCAAGCCGCTTGCCGACGTCGAGATGTTCCTCGGCAAGCTCTACGAATCGCACCGGCGGTACCCACTCGCATTGAGAGCGTATGAAAACGCGAATCGAGCGCAGGAGTCGCGGGAGGCGTTGATCGCGACCGCCAGGGTGGCGGATGCGATGGGGAATCGGGAACGTGCGCTGCTCACCTACAGGCGTCTTTGTCGGGCCGACGGCGGCGACGGAGCGGCTTGCGCCTCGGCCGATGCGCTCGCAAAGCCCACAAATTCATGGCCCTAGGCCTGTCTCGCTTGACGCAGGCTGGGCGATGGGAAACGCTGTTGAAGCGGGGCAGTGAGACATCTAACAAACGAGACTGAGCCAGGGGGCGTTGCCGCCGAATCCGGGTCGCTTCTTCCGAGGGGGCTCAAGGACGCGGTCGTCCGTTATCGCTGGTGGATCCTTTGCACTGCGCTCGCCACGACCACGCTCATCGCGCTCTGGACCTTCCGGCTCCCGAAGGTCTACCAGGCCACCGTCACCCTCGAATACGACCCGAACCCGACCTCGCCGCTTGGCAGCTCGGTCGAGGACGTCGGCGGGCAGGTTTCACACTTCCTGATGTCACGGGAGTTCTTCGAAACGCAGAACCTAATCATTCAGAGCCGCGTCGTCGCTGAGCGCGTTGTCGAACGGCTCGGGCTCGCGGATGACCCAACGTTCTTCGGCCAGGATGAAGGGGCGGAATTCGCGCCGGTGGCGAAAGAGGAAGCGGCCCAACACCTCCAAGGCAAGCTGAAGCTCGATCCGATCGAGGACACTCGCCTCGTTCTGCTCAAGGTTCGTGACAACGACCCGGAACGCGCAGCGTTGCTCGCCAATATGGTGGCGGACTCATACATCGAAAAAACGATGGAGGACCGGCTCGGGTCTACGGCTGCAGCCGCCGAGTGGTTGTCACAGCAGTTGGCGTCGACCCGGACGCAGCTCAACGAATCCGAGCATGCCCTCCACGAATTCAAGAAGAAGCACAACGTGCTCTCGGTCTCAGTCGAAAACCGTCAGACCCTGCTCGCTGAAGAGATTCGCGAGTACAACGAACGTCTGACCGACACGCGAGCCCGGCGCATCGAGCTTCAGGCGAGGCTCCAACGTTTGAAGAACGCGCGCAAGCATCCCGAGGCCGTTCAGGACAATAGCCAAGGTGAAGACAGCGAGCTCGAATCTCTGCGAACCGCGCTCCGATCCAAAATGACCGAACGTGGGTCCCTGTCGGTTCGATACGGCGATTCGCACCCGGCTATCCTCGAGCTCCGAGGGGAAATTGGTGCGATTCGCAGCTCGATCGCAGAGGAAATCGACGCGCTGATCACGGTGGCCGAGGACGACCTCGAAGAGGCGCAGGCGATCGAAACCGGCCTCAGCAAGGTGCAGAACAGGGCTCAGCAGGCCGGGCTCGACCTGAACCTTCGCGAGATCGAGTACTCGCGCCTCAGCCGGCAGCGCGAGAGCAGCTCGAAGCTGTACAACCTGCTCTTGCAGCGCACGGCGGAAACGGACTTGACCGGCTTGCTCCGCACCACGCACGTCAGGGTCGTCGATCGAGCGCTAGTGCCCAAGGCGGCCATTTCACCGATGGTCGGGCTCAACATCGCGGGCGGTCTATTCGCTGGTCTGTTCCTCGGCTTTGGCCTGGCTTTTGTCCTGCATCAGATGGATAGGCGCATCCAGGACGTGGAGGATGTCGAGCGGCTTGGACTGACCATCCTCGGAGTGTTCCCGCGCGTTGCGGGCGCGAGCACCGACAACGCCACCGGCTACTCTGGGAGCCGCAAGAAGCAGCGTGTCGTCGAGATCGAGAACCCCGATCAAATCGTCCACACGCATCCGATGTCGATGGCCGCGGAGTCGTGCCGAACCGTACGAACGAACTTGATGTTCATGTCGGCGGAGTCGCCGAACAAGACGATGGTCGTCACCAGCGCGAACCCGAAGGACGGGAAAACCACGGTCGCGACCAACATCGCGATTGCGCTGGCGCAGAGCGGGCAACGCGTCTTGCTGGTCGATGCCGATCTTCGGCGCCCACGGATTCACAAAGCCTTCGGGCTGGACAACCACACGGGGCTCACCAATACGCTGGTGGGCGACCGTACCCTGGCCCAGGTCAGCCGTGACGTCGGTATCGACAAGCTCTCGGTGGTCACCTGTGGGCCGCTTCCACCCAACCCGGCGGAGCTACTCCACACCCAGCAGTTTTCGCGCCTCCTCGAAGAGGCCGCGTCCGAGTACGATCGCGTGATTTTCGACAGCCCGCCACTTCGAGCGGTGACGGATGCGGCCATCTTGGCGCCGCAGTGTGGAGGGGCGCTCTTGGTGGTTCGGTCGCGCGCGACGACCCGCGATGCTGTCATATCCGCGGTTCGGAGCCTCCGCGACGTCAACGCCAACATCCTTGGGGGCGTCCTGAACGACGTCGAACCCGGGCGTGGAGGTCAGGGTTACCTCGGCGGCGGCTACTACCACTACTACCGCGGCGAAGAATACAAGGCCGACACCGAGCCTCCCGGGCACAGCCAGTCCGCCGCCTGAGGCCGGTCGACATCTCGTTGACGGCGGCCGGAAAGACCGGGATAACTCCTCTTCCCGGCTCTCGCGGAGCGCGCTTCGCGGGGTTGGAGGCAAGCAATCACATCGGAGGAAGAATTACCCATGTCAGAGCTCAAGGGCAGTAAGACCCACGAAAACCTCGCAGCCGCATTCGCCGGCGAGTCCCAGGCCAACCGACGCTACCTTTACTTTGCCAAGGTCGCAGACGTCGAAGGGTACCCCGAGGTCGCAGGCAACTTCCGCGAGACCGCCGAGGGCGAGACCGGCCACGCGCACGGGCACCTCGACTATCTCAAGAAGGTTGGCGATCCGGCCACGGGTTTGCCGATCGGAGACACCGCACTCAACCTAGCAGCCGCAGTCGCCGGCGAAACCCACGAGTACACCGACATGTACCCGGGCTTCGCCAAGACCGCGCGGGAAGAAGGCTTCGGCGAGATCGCCGACTGGTTCGAGACCTTGGCCAAGGCCGAGAAGTCCCACGCCGGACGCTTCCAGTCGCTTCTCGACGACATCTCGTAATCTGAGCTACAGATACGCGTGAGCGAAGAAGCCAAGAAACAGATCTCGTATCAGCCCAGTGACGGGCTCTGTTACGATCCTAGCGAATCGAAGTACTGGGACGAAGACGCGCTCGACAAAGAAATCGAGCGCGTCTTCGAGGTCTGCCACGGCTGCCGCATGTGCTTCAAGTACTGCGACTCGTTTCCGATCCTCTTCAAGGCGATCGACGAGGAGCACGATGGAGACGTTCGCAAGCTGAGCGCGCTCGATACCGAGCGCGTCATGGACGCCTGCTTTCAATGCAAGCTCTGCGAAGTCCAATGCCCATACACGCCGCGCGACGGGCATGAGTTCCAGCTCGATTTCCCGAAGCTCGTCCACCGGTACGATGCGATTCGGCATCGGAAGCACGAGCAGCCGCACAAGCTTCGGCTCAAGGTTCTTGAAGATCCAGACCGGGCAAGCGCGATGGCGCGCGCAAGCTTCGGGGTGGCAAATGTAATGAACCGCGTCGGCATCCATCGCTGGTTCATGGAGAAGCTGGTCGGCATCGATCGGCGAAAGCTCCTTCCGGACTTTGCCCAGACGACCTTCGAGTCCTGGGCGAAGGGAGCCGGCCTCATGGACAAGGGCGTCGGCGGCGAAGCCGTTCTATTTCAGACCTGCTACGTCGACGGAAACGAGCCCCAAATCGGCATGGACACCGTCGAGGTGCTCGAGAAGAACGGTGTCGACCTGCGCTGCGAAAAGGGCCTCGAATGCTGCGGGATGCCCGCATGGGAAGGTGGCAATCTCGAGCTTCTGCGAAAGAAGGCCCACGCCAACCTCAATCGCCTGATGCCGCACGTGAATGCCGGCGCGAAGGTCATCGCGCTCAACCCTACTTGTTCGATGATGCTCCGCCGCGAATACCCGGAGCTACTCGAAGGGGAGGATCGCGAGCGCGCGGCGAAGCTGGCCGCTGCGGTGGCCGACCCGGGCGAATACCTCTGGTCGCTCCGTAAGGAAGAGCGCTTCAACACGGACTTCAAGAGTAGCCCCGGCGACAAGGTCGCCTATCACGCGCCCTGCCACCTGCGCACGCAAGGCGTCGGCTTCAAGGGGCGTGATCTGCTCCGAAAGATCCCAGGCGTTACACCGGCGACGGTGATGGAATGCTGCGGCCATGACGGGACTCACGCGATGACGGTCGAGGGTTTCGAGTCTTCGATCCGTGTTGGCCAAAAGGCCTTCGACGAGATGAAAGAGGCCGACGCCGAAATCTGGGCGACCGATTGCCCTCTTGCGGCACTTCAGTTCCAGCAACATGCAGGGGTTAAACCCATGCATCCCATGTCGATTCTGGCGCGAGCCTATCGTGACGATGGGTTCGAAAAGCCAAAGGCACTACCCTCGGGGGACCCGCCAGAAGGAGATTCGAAGTGAAGCCGGTCGATCGTTCGGAGATACTGGACTACGTGACCTACGCAGAACGCCGTGACGAGCTCCGCGCAAGCGCTCTTCGGGCAAAGTCCGACCGGCGCATACTCGTCGGCGAGCACTTCACATTCCTCTTCGAGAACCGAGATACAGTCCGCTACCAGGTTCAGGAAATGATGCGCATCGAGCGAATCGTGAAAGAGGACGACATCCAGCACGAGCTCGATACGTACAATGAGTTGATTCATCCGAGCGGGACCGTCGGCTGCACGTTGATGGTCGGCATTGACGACGAAGCCGTACGCGACGAGAAGCTACGAGCCTGGCTGGGGCTGAACGAGCACATTTACGCGAAGCTCCCGGAAGGCCGCCTCGCGCGGCCGACTTGGGACCCGAGGCAGGTCGGCGAAGACCGGCTGTCCTCGGTCCAGTACCTTTCGTTCGAGCTCGGGGCCGACGCGCCGCTCACCCTCGGCATTGGAATGCCATCGCTACAGGTCGAAACCGAGCTCTCGGAGGTACAGCGAGATGCCCTCCGGGCGGATCTAGTCGCGGATTAGCCGTTCAACACGGAATGACAAAACCTCGACCGCAGTAGTTGTCGTAGAGGCGGAGCCGTCTTAGGTTTCCCTCTTGGGAGAACCTGAATGTTGAGAATTCTACTGTTTCTGGCGACCAACCTCGCCGTCCTGGTCATGGCGTCGCTCGCGATGGCCGTCCTTACCGCCCTTGGGGTGATTCCGCCGAACGCGCCCTACACGTCGATGCTGGTTTGGTGCGCGCTCTTCGGTTTCGGCGGGTCGATCTTCTCGCTCGCGATTTCGAAGTGGGTCGCGAAGAAGTCCACGCGGGCACATGTCATCGAGAAGCCCTCCAACGACATCGAGCAATGGCTGTACACGACCGTTCAGCGGCAAGCCGAGCAAGCCGGGATCGGCATGCCCGAAGTCGCGGTATTCGATTCGCCGGACCCGAACGCGTTCGCAACGGGCATGTTCCGGAACAACGCTCTAGTCGCGGTGAGCACCGGGCTTCTGCGCCTGATGAACAAACAAGAAGTCGAAGCCGTCCTCGGCCACGAAATCTCCCACGTGGCCAATGGTGACATGGTGACGCTCACTCTAATCCAAGGCGTGCTCAATACCTTCGTGTTGTTCGTCTCCCGAATCATCGCCAGCCAGTTCGATCGTGGCCGCTTCCTCATCTACATGGGCCTGCAAATGGCGTTCGGCGTTCTGGCCAGCATCATCGTCGCCTGGTTCTCGCGCCGACGGGAGTTCCGAGCGGACGCCGGGGGCGCCAACCTCGAGACCGCAGACGCGATGGCATCCGCGCTCAACCGCCTGAAAGCGATGCGGGACGCCCCTTCCCAGCTTCCGGACAACCTCACCGCTTTTGGAATCCGTGGTGAGGGGATGCTCAAGCTGATGGCGACCCACCCTCCGCTCGAGGAGCGAATCGCCCGGCTCCAGGCGCGTTGAGACCAAGGCGCCTGCCTCGTTCTTGCCAGGATCGGCGACCTTCGGTAGGACGCTTCTCATGGGGGAACGGGGCCTACTCTGCTCGGTGATAGTCGCGGTAGTCGCGCTCGGAGGCTGTGAAAAGCCTGAGCCGCGCATCGAGCGAATCAAAGTCGCCTCTGCGCACCGGGCCTGTGAAGAGGGCGAGGCTTGTGGGGTCGTGGAAACGAGCTGCACCTCGGACGGTTGCAAGTGCGGAGTCGCGGTGAACGAGAAACACCTGCTCGACTACCAGAAGCAGCTCGCCGAATGCCGAGGCCAGGGAGAGGTCGCAACCTGCGACTACGAATGCAAGACCCCCTTCGGGAAGTGCTTCAAGGGTGCTTGCGTTCTAACCGACGAGCCACCCGAGCTCTTCCGGCGAGGCCGTAGCGTCCAAGCTCTTTGCGAAGGCTCTAGAGGGACCTATATCGGCTGCCCGGACTGCGCGCCGAGCGAACGCTGCAAGTCGTGCCGCCCCTGCGAATGCCCATCGAGCCATCGTTGGACGAGGAAGGGCTGCCGCGCCGTCGTTCACACCGAAGCGCGCGACATCCGAGTCGAAACTCGGCCGACGGCGCTCGCGCTCAGCGACAAGGTGAAGGCACGCGTGCACAACGACTCGAAGCGCGCGATCTGGCTGAAGACCGTCTGCGGGACACCGTTCTACCGAGCCCGCAAGAAGGAAGACGAATGGGAGAAGGGCTACGTGCCTTTCCACGCGGCCAAGTGTCGAACGAGCTCAGTCGAGATTGCCCCCGGAAAGAACCGCCCATTCGTGATCGACAATTTCGCCGACTTCAAAGAGCCGACCGGTGAGAGCGTGACCCCGGGAACTTACCGCTTCGAGCTCACGTACACCGACGGGAGTGACGACTTCCGCCACTACGCGACGGTCTACTCGACTCAGTTCGACTTGATGGCGAAGGTCTCGAGCCGCTAGTCTCGGTCGACTTCGAGAAAACAGACGCTGAACCAGTCCTGCTCGTCGCTCCAGTGCTGGGAGAGACGAAAGCCCGCCGCCCCTGCCATCTCCGCGAACTGGTCGAGATCGTACTTGTGGGAGTGCTCGGTGACGATGTGCTCGCCGGCCCCGATGTCGATTTGATGGTCGCCGATGCGCACAGTCTGATCGTTTATTAAAGTCTATTGCTCTAAAGACAATTAACAAAGATGATTT
>JBLYYU010000489.1:0-10708 GCA_048550275.1 Polyangiales bacterium | reverse complement strand
GTGAGCACGATGTCGCACGGCGAGGGAACACGGCGCCGGATCCAAATCATCCCCGCTCGTGGACGCCGCTAGTACTCCCTGATTCAGCGGGTATAGGCCAGGATCGTGCGAGGCGCGCGGCTCGACGGCACTTCGTAGTCGAGCCGGCGGACGAGCCGAAGAGTCTCGGGCGGCGGCACGTCTTTGCCGGCCGTCAGCACCCAAATCTCATCGGCCAACTGCGCCCCGATCGCGAGCCAGTGTTCTGGCGGAAACGTTGCGCGGGACAGAGCGATATCAAAGGGCATCCCGTCGACGCTTGGCGCGCTCGGATCGACCTTCTGCTCCAACATCGTGGCGCGTCCTGCGATTCCCGACGCGCCGGCGGCGGTTCTGAGGAATGCGGTTCGGATTCTTCTCGGCTCGACGAGGGTCCCCTGGAGCGACTCGTCGGATAGCAAGACGGGGATCGTGGGAGCCCCGACACCGGCGCCCACGTCGACCAGACGCGCTGAAGGCGGGGCCCAGGCCTCTCGAAGCAGATGGGCCGCGTCGAGGAAAAGGATTTCGGCGAGCTCGCTGTCCGTCCGGGCCGACGTGAGGTCGGTGCGCGCATCCCAGTCTTTCGCTACGTCGAAGTACGCAACCCAGCCGTCCGGCACGGCGATGCCCGTCTCGTCGCACAGCAATCGAATCGCGTCCGTACCGCTCATCCGTATCGCGCACGTTGCCACGCCGTGTTGAGCTCGGCCATGTTGGCGTAGCGGGCTTCTTTGTCGGGATGCATCGCTCGCCCGACGACAGCCGCAATCTCGGGGGCGACTTCCGCCACGGCGTCGATCGGTAGGCAATCGCCGGCATCGATCTTCATCATCAAGCGGCCCAGATGCCGATCTTCAAAGGGCGTGGTCGCACTCAATGCCTCGTAAAGGAGAACGCCTAGACCGTAGACATCGATGCGCTGATCGACGTCGGTCTTTCCGGTTAGCACCTCCGGAGCCATGTACGCGGGCGTGCCGCTCACCTCTCCGGTTGCCGTCAGACGATCGAGCCCGAGAATCTTCGACGCGCCGAAATCCACGAGTCGCGGACTGCCGTCCACGGGCCAGATGACGTTCGCGGGCTTCAAGTCCCCGTGCAGGACGCCGTGCTCGTGAACCGCCCCCAGGCCAGCGCTGAGCGCATCGACGAGTGCGTCCGCCTCCCGAATCGTCAGCGCTCGATCCGACAGGCGCTCCGCAAGTGTTTGTCCGTCCACATACTCCGTCACGAGAAACACTTGGCCGCTCTCGTCGATCCCAATCTCCAGCAATCGGACGATCGCCGGATGGTCGAGCGCTTTGAGCACCGCGCCCTCTCGACGGAACCTCCTGCGCATGGCGTCGTCAGCGAGGTACTCGGCCCGCAAGACTTTGACGGCAACCTTACCCCCGTCCGTTCGATCTCGCGCCTCAAAGACGTCACCCATTGCTCCGAACGCAAGCTCGGCGACCAATTCGTAGCGGCCGGCAAGGACAGTCCCGAGCTCAATCACCGTAGGCTTCGACATGACTCGGCGCGAACATACCTCTCTTCGCAAACTCGCCCAACTGACGTACGCTCCGCCCGCCGATGTCCACGCCTCCTCTCGATGACGCTCTCACCGAGCTCTACGGTTCGCCCCTGCCGGCGTTTGAGCTCCTCAAGCTCCGCGGTGACGCCTCGACCCGAAGCTATTTCCGCGTCCGCGTCAGCGACCCGCCTGCCGAGACGCCGAGCAGTCTCATCGTCATGCTGCTTCCGGAGGATGCCTTTGGAAGCGACGAAGGCGGGAAGGCGGCCGCCACCCAGCGTCTTCCGTTTCTCGAGGTCGCTGAGCTTCTGGAGTCCAAGGGCTTGCCAGTGCCGTCTGTCTACGTCGAGAATCTCGATAATCGAGTTGTTCTGCTCGAGGATCTTGGCGACCTGACGTTCGAACAGAACCTGCGTCACACGCCTCGCGCTGACTGGGCCAAGCCATACGGCACCGCGGTCGAGCTCCTCGCCGAGCTCCACGAGCGATGCGATGCGCTCCCCGAAGCCTCTATCGTGTCGCGACGCAGTTTCGATCGGGAGCTTCTGGACTGGGAGCTCGATCATTTCCGCGAGTGGGGGTTGGAGGCGCTCTCCGGCCCGCTCGGTAGCGCGGATTCGCTCGTCGTCAGGGACGCATTCTCGAGGATCGCTACGGAGGTCGAGTCGATGCCATATGGCTTCGTCCACCGCGACTACCAATCGAAGAACCTAATGGTGAGCCCTTCTGGCGCCCTGACACTGATCGACTTCCAGGATGCCCTCCGAGGCCCGCGCGTGTACGACCTCGTGGCGCTACTCTGCGACTCCTACGTCTCGCTCGACCTCGAGATGCAGGAGTCGATGATCGATCGATATGCTGCACTGCGTCGTATCTCCGCCCGGGAGCTGCGTAGGGAGTTCTGGTTGGTCGCGCTTCACCGGAAGCTCAAAGACGCCGGTCGCTTCATCTACATCGACCGAGTCCGAAAGAACCCGGACTTCCTGCAATGGTACCCTCAGAGCCTCGTTTACGTGGGGCGCGCGCTGGGCCAAAACGGGGAATTCGAGAGCTTCTCGGCGACCTTGGGGCGAGCGATCCCGGGTTTTCCGGACTCGGCCCGGAAACCGGCATCTTCGTTGGAATAAGGCTCGGGGGAGCCGCGTTGACCCCTTGAGCAACGGGGGGTGAAACCGAGCACCAAACTGTACGCTCTCTTCTCCCACTATCCGACACCACGCACCTTCGGTTTCACCCCCCGCCATCCCAATTCGAGTCTGGATTTGTTGCGGGCGCTCATTCGAGCGGTAGACTTTGGCTTCGCCCTCATGAGACCCCTCCTCCAAGCGCTTGCCATCGCCGCGATGCTCTTGCTCGACCCGGCGTCGGCGGACGCGGCCGATTGCATGTGCGATCGGCTGTCTGCGGAGGGGTGTAGCGACGCCGCCCAGGTACGTGAAGCGCCGGCTGCGCCACTCTGGTGTGAGCGAACGGATGACCCTCGCTGCATGCCCGCAAACACGCACGGCACGTCGGTCAACACGCTCGTGCCAGTCGCGATGAGTTGGGCACAATCGATTCGTTGGGACGCGCCTCCCCGCACAGGCATCCGCTGGGAAGTCTGGGTCGACGGAGAACCGCGAACCGAACACTCGCGAAGAATCGAACGGCCGCCTCGCTGACGCCGGCCGTCCTTCGAGGGCGGTCGTCCCGGCAATTGGTTTGTTCACCAGAACATCGAGTTTTTTCAAGCTCGCCGCCTAGGCGCGGCGGGAGGATATAGATATGAGTAAAGGTTCATCAGTACTTCTAGCGATCTTCATGGCGATCGCCGGATTCGCAGTCGGGCACGTCGTTGGGTCGCGCTCCGACACAGACACCGGAACCGCAGATGGCGGCGCCGCTGAGGAGGCGCAGGCCGCCGACGTGAAGGTCGCAAGCGACATCGAGCGGTACAAGGTCCCCGTGACCGACGCCCAACCGTCGAAGGGCCCGAAAGACGCCCTCGTCACCATCGTCGAGTTCAGCGAGTTCCAATGCCCCTTCTGCTCCAGGGTCTTGCCGACGACGAAGGAGATCGTCGACACCTACGGCGACAAGGTTCGCATCGTTTGGCGCAACAACCCCTTGAGCTTCCACAACAACGCTGCCCCCGCAGCCGCACTCGCGATGGAAGCGTACGCGCAGGGTGGCAACGACAAGTTCTGGGAGGTGCATGACGTGCTCTTCGCAAACCAGAAGGCACTCGGCCGCGCGGAGCTCGAGAGCTACGGTCAAAAGGCCGGTCTCGACGCCGCGAAGGTGAAGAAGGCGCTCGACGAGGGCACCCACAAGGCAGCGGTCGACGGTGACCAGAAGCTCGCTACCTCGCTCGGAGCGCGGGGCACTCCCTACTTCTTCGTCAACGGCCGTCAGCTTCGTGGCGCACAGCCGTTTGCAGCCTTCAAGAAGGTCATCGACGAGGAACTCAAGACCGCAGACGTGCTCATGAAGCAGGGCGTGAAAAAGAGCCAGCTCTACGCAACGTTGACCAAGGACGGCCTCACCAAGGCCGCGCCGCCGAAGCCCAAGGCCCCGCAGGCCGGCCAACCGGACCCGAAGGCCGTGTACAAAGTCCCGCTCAAGGGTGACGAGCCCCAGAAGGGTCCGGACGACGCCCTGGTCACCATCGTGGAGATCAGCGACTTCGAGTGCCCGTTCTGCAGCCGCGTCGAGCCGACGATCAAGCAGGTCCAGGACAAGTACGGCAAGGATGTCCGAGTCGTCTGGATGAACAACCCCCTCCCCTTCCACAAGAACGCCAAGGGCGCGGCCAATGCTGCTCTCGAGGCGCACGCGCAGAAGGGCGACAAGGGCTTCTGGGCCATGCACGAGAAGATGTTCGCGAATCAGAAGGCTCTGACCACGGACAACCTCGAGAAGTGGGCCAAGGAGCAAGGCCTGAACATGGCCAAGTTCAAGAAGGCGCTCGCAAACGACAAGTATGGCAAGACCATCAAGGAGCAGCAGGATATGGCCGCCAAGCTCGGCGCCCGCGGCACCCCGGCCTTCTTCATCAACGGCCGCAACCTACGCGGCGCGCAGCCCCTCCCGGCGTTCACCGCGGTGATCGACGAGGAGCTCACAAAGGCCAAGGCGCTCGTCGCCAAGGGCACGCCACGCGCGAAGGTCTACGAGACGACGATCGCCAAGGGCGAGACCGGACCGAAGACCGCACCTGCGGCCGCCAAGCCTGATGCCAACAAGATCTACGACATTCCGGTGCCGAAGAATGCACCGACCAAGGGTGCCGCCAAGGCAAAGGTCGTCATCCAGGAGTTCAGCGACTTCCAGTGTCCGTTCTGCAGCCGGGTCAACCCGACGGTTGCTCAGGTCGTCAAGGAGTACGGCGACAAGGTCCAGGTCATCTGGCGTGACTACCCCCTTCCCTTCCACAAGGACGCGCAGCCTGCCGCACAGGCGGGACGCGAGATCTTCGCTCAGAAGGGCAGCAAGGCGTTCTGGGCGTATCACGATCTGCTCTTCGCCAACCAGAAGACGCTCTCTCGTGAGAACCTCGAGAAGTTCGCGGAGCAGGTGGGTGGCATCAACATGAAGGCCTTCAAGGCGGCTCTCGACTCGGGCAAGCACAAGGCTGCTGTCGACGCGGACATGGCTGCGGTCACCAAGGCCGGCGCTCGAATCGGCACGCCGTCTTTCTTCATCAACGGCAAGCTGCTGCAGGGCGCCCAGCCCTATGCCGCCTTCAAGAACGCGATCGACGAGGCGCTCAAGAAGTAGTCGTTCCACATACACATCGAGAAAGGGGCAGGTTCGCACGTCGGGCCTGCCCCTTCCTTTTGACACGAAGGGGTGGACACACTACATTCCGCCCCGGTCCAAAAACTAAAGTATTTTCAAGGTGTTGACGCATGGTTCGAGCGAAAGCTGCCGCCGCAAAACGACCCCCAAAAAAGCCTACGGTCGAGGAGCTCTATTTCCGGAGCGACAGCGCCTACCTATGTCTCCTTTTGAACCGTCGAACGCGCTCCATTCGCGTCATCGACTTTCGCGCGGGCGCGCTTCCGGCAAAGCGTCTCTACATCCAATCCGTCGCGACGCAGGAGAACGTCGAGAAGGTGATCACCCTCGTCGAAAAGGACGAGGTTTCCTCCTGGACCCGCGTCGGTTTCGTGCGGGAGGGAACCATCCCTGGCTTCTACAAGCGCAGCGATGGACATCTCTGCGGTTGCGTGATCGGCGACAAGACGGCCTCCGTGGAAGTCACGGACGCATCCGCCAAGCTCGCCGACCGGACGATCAACGCCGGCAAGAAGGCCGCAAAAGACATCCCCGAAAAGATCAAAGGCGCGTCGGTCAAGAAGGCAACCGAAAAGGACGCGCTTTCCGCTCGTGACGCGGCGTGGCGAAAGAATCCAGCGTTTGGTTCCTTCGATATGTTCGGGCGCGACGCTCAGCGCGTCTACTACGACGCCAGCGTGCGGCGCAGTAAGACGAACTACCTCTCTGCAGAGTTCCAAGACTGCTTTGGTCACGCTCTGGTCGAGGTACTGCGGTTGCCCAGTTCCGAAAACGAAACGCTCGCGGTCATCGCGGGCCTTCGCACGGTCGCCCAAGACCTCCAGGACCGCGGGATCGTCGCCATGTTCGCCTTCGCTCCAAACGACAACGTCGAGACCTCGACCGCGTTCCTCGCGGCGGGCTACCGCAAGACCGGCTTGCTCGCGCAGGCGCTACTAGACGCTGATGGCGGTCGCAAAGACGCAATCCTATGGACGCACAAGTTCGTCAGCGCCCTGGAAAATGAATACGACTGAGCCTTGACCGTCTCGGTTCGAGGCCGCTAGGCTCGTGCTCGAGCAAGGAGAGGCGCATGCGCTCACGCGACGACATCGAATCGTATTTGGCTCGTGCCGAGGTTCCCTACGAACTGGTTGGCGACGATGGGATGTGGCTCGTCCGCGACAGCAGCCTCGGCGAGAACATCGCGATCCAGGCGGCGGGCCCGCTTCTTCTCTTTCGTGTCAAGGTTCTCGAGCTTGCCGAGGTTGCGGACAAGGGCGCGCTCTTCGAGGAGCTCCTTGGCTTGAACACTTCGGACCTCGTGCATGGCGCGTACGGAATTTCGGACGATGCGGTTGTGCTCACTTGCACGCTGCAAATCGAGAACCTCGACTACAACGAGCTGCAAGGTGTCCTCGACGATTTCTCACTCGCGCTCGCAAACCACTACGAGAAACTGAGCAAGTTTCGGGTCGCCACGTAAAGGACACGAGCAATGGGGTTCCTCAGCCGTTTGGCCACAGTGATCAAGAGCAACATCAACGACCTGATCAACAGTTCGGAAGATCCGGAAAAGATGCTGAATCAAGTCATCGTCGACATGAATCAGCAACTGGTTGAAGCGAAGAAGCAAGTCGCGGTGGCCATCGCTGACGAGAAGCGCCTGCACAAGCAGTTCGGGCGCGAAGCGAAGAAGTCCCAGGACTGGGAGAACAAGGCCATGCTGGCGGTTCGCTCGGGGGACGACGAGCTCGCTAAGGAGGCCCTGCTCCGCCGCAAAGAGCACGACTCGATCGCCGCCCAGTACCAAGAGCAATGGGAGCGGCAGAAGGCGTTCACCGATCAGTTGAAGACCGCGCTCAAGGCGCTCAGCCACAAGATCGGCGAGGCCCAGCGCAAGAAGAACGTCCTGGTGGCCCGGAAACGGCGCGCCGAAGCGATGAAGAGCATTCAGGAGACCATGAGCGGCCTGTCGGACGCGAGCGCGTTCGAGACTTTCGATCGCATGGCGGAACAAATCGACCAGATGGAAGCCGAAGCCGAGGCGGGCGCCGAAGTGGCGGAGCAGTACACGGGCGACATCCTCAAACACCGGTTTTCGGAGCTGGAAGCCACCGCCGGCGCTGACGTCGAGCTCGAGGCTCTCAAGCGGAAGATGGGCATCCTCCCAGCCGAGGAGCCCCCTGTCAGCGCCCGGATCGCCAAGGCGGACGAGCAATACGAGGAAGAAGAGCTCGCCGAGCTGGAGGAAGCGCTGGAGGAGCTCAAGCGCCGGGAGCGCTGAGCTTGACAGAAGGCCGCCGCCGCTTAAGTTGGGCGCCGAATCCTCGACATGCCGACCTACGACTACAGCTGCGATGCTTGCGGGAACGAGTTTGAACGCCAACAGCGCATCACCGAGAAGCCCCTCAAGAAGTGCCCGAAGTGCGGCAAGCTCAAAGCACGTCGAATGATCGGCGGCGGCGGCTTCATCTTGAAGGGCGGAGGCTGGGAATCGGACCTCTACTCCGGGCCGTCGAATCGCTCGGCAGGCGGGTCCAAGAGCAGCGAATCGAGCTCGAGCAAATCCGACGCGAGCTCCAGCAAATCCGACTCGGCCAGCAGCTCCTCGAAGTCCGACTCGTCGAGCAAGTCGTAGCGACGTTAGAGCCTAGGCGGGTTCGAGGTAGCTGGCGATGATCTTTCGGGTCCCCCATCCGGGGAAGTGCACCGAAACCCTGGGCGGAGACCCCTGCATGACTTCGCGCACTTCCCCCACGCCGAACTTCGGGTGCCGCACCGGCGTACCGCGCCGGAGCCCTTCGAGCTCCGAGAGGTCCGAGCCTTCGCTATAGTCCACATAGCTTTCGTTGGACTCGATCTGCCGCTCATCGGAAACCCGCGCAGGCGACGGAGAGCTCGATCTCGCGCCAATCCACTCGACGTCCTCATTCGGAAGCTCGGTCAGAAATCGTGACGGAATGCCGACCCGTTGCTGACCGAAGATCCTTCGTACGGCAGCGAAGCTGAGGACGAGCCGCTGTTCGGCACGAGTAAAGGCAACGTACGCGAGGCGGCGCTCTTCTTCGAGCTCCTCAGGGTCCTCCCAGGGATCGATTCCCTTGAACGGAAAGACCTGTTCCTCGAGGCCGGTGACCATTACGACCGGGAATTCCAAACCCTTGGCTGCGTGAACCGTCATGAGGGTCACCCTGTCGCCTCCGACCTGCTCGTCCGCCGCCGTGTGCAGGGTCACGTTCTCGAGGAACTCCGCGAGCGTCGAATTCGGGCGCTCGCGGTGGAACTCGTCCATGGAGGCCACGAGCTCTTGCAGGTTCTGAAATCGAGCGTCCGCTTCGGGCGTGTCGTCATGCTGCAACATCTCGCCGTATCCGCTCTGGTTGACGAGCTCGGCGCCGATTTCCCCGAGCGGCGCGCCGGACGCAGCAACGTCACGCAAGTTCGCCATCAGCCCACGAAACGCTGCGAGACGCTTACGCGCGGCACTGCCAAATTGAGACAAGGTCGCGTCATCATCGAGTAGATCGGAGAGCCCGCGGCCGTATTGGGCAGCCAAATCGAGCAAACGCGTGATCGTGGTCTTGCCAATCCCGCGACTCGGCGTGTTGATGATCCGTAGAAGACTCATGTCGTCCGCGGGGTTGATCATCACGCGGAGATACCCGAGTAGATCCTTGACCTCCGCACGATCGTAGAAACGCATCCCGCCGACGATTTGGTAGCCGATGTTCGCGCTTCGAAGCGATTCCTCGATGACCCGCGACTGCGCATGGGTTCGATAGAACACTGCGACGTCCGACAAGCGAAACCCCTGCGAGCTGAGCTCCCGCACGCCACGCAGAACCAGGCGTGATTCGTCGCGTTCGTCCATCGTGCGAACCACCAGAATCGCATCGCCTTCGGGGTTGTCGGTCCAGAGCTCCTTCGGTTCTCGGTCGGTGTTTCGCGCGATAACTGCGTTCGCGGCGCGCAGAATCCGCTGCGTAGATCGATAGTTCTGCTCGAGCTTGACGAGAGTCGCGTCCGGGAACGAGGCTCGAAAGTCGAGGATGTTTCTGCGATCGGCGCCGCGCCATCGGTAGATGCTCTGGTCGTCATCTCCGACGACGCAAAGGTTTCGATGCCCCTCGGAGAGCAGGCGAACGAGTCGGAACTGCGCGTGGTTCGTGTCCTGGAACTCATCGACGAGCACGTGCGAGAACCGTCCGACTACCGCTTCACGAAACGATTCGTCCGATTCGAGAGCGCGCACGGTTCGATAGATCAAGTCGCCAAAATCGAGCGCGTTAGCCTGCTGAAGCCGCTGCTCGTAGGTCGCGTAGACCCGCCGCACCACCTCCGACCACGGATCGGGAGTCTCGATCTCCTCCGGCCCTTGAACCTCCTGTTTTGCCCGGTTGATTCGGCCGGCCATCGCCTTTGGCTGATACCGCTTCTCATCGAGACCGAGGTCTCGGAGGACGCGTTTGACCAGGGCCTGCTGGTCCTGGTCATCGTAGATCGTGAAGTCCTTGGTCAACCCAGAGCTCTCGCCATGGCGGCGAAGAAGCCGTGCGCAGGTCGCGTGGAACGTCCCTACCTGGACGGCTTTCCCCTCCTCGCCGAGCAAGCCGAGGAGACGCTCCCGCATCTCCCCAGCGGCCTTGTTCGTGAAAGTGACCGCGAGGATCTTCCACGGGGCCGCACCGTGCGCAGCGATGAGTTGAGCGACGCGGTACGTGATGACTCGGGTCTTGCCGCTCCCGGCGCCAGCGAAGACGACCAGAGGCCCCCCCTCGTGAACGACCGCCTCGCGCTGACGAGAATTCAGAGAGCTCAGGTCCAGCACCAGCGGAACCTAGCTGTCCGCCCCCGGAAAACCAGGCGAAAACAAGCCTCTTGCGCTAGGATCGGGGCCGAAAGCTGGCCTCCGCGCCGTTTTGCGCGTAGACCATCGACCGTGGGTCGCGACGGCGACTAACCCCTTGAAAACGTCGAGGATCTTGGGTGAATCAACCGCTGTCCAATGCGTCCAAAACCGAGGAGGCCAATGAAGGCTCCTCCAAAAAGGGCGACCATGACCTGGTACAACGCGTACAAGCAGGAGATACAGCAGCTTTTCGAGCGCTCTTCGACAAGTATCATCGAAGGGCTTTCGCGGTCGCCATGGGCGTCGTCAAGAATGAAGATGACGCCCTGGACGCCGTCCAGGAGGCCTTCGTCCAGGTCCACAAGAACATCCACCAGTTTCAAGGGAGCTCGAGCTTTTACACCTGGCTCTATCGAATCGTCATGAATGTCTCCATCGACCACGTTCGGCGCACCAGCAGGCGAAAGAACCTGGATTTCGACGAGCGCGCGCTGCACGAGGAAAGCGAAGTCGCGGGAGACGGGGCTCTCGTGCCGAGCGTCACGAACGCCAACCCAGGCAGGGCG
>JBLYYU010000488.1:0-3672 GCA_048550275.1 Polyangiales bacterium | reverse complement strand
GTCTCGGCTGAGGCGAGCGCGCAGGGCCGTGTCCTCGGTTGGGGACTGAAGTGACGTCCTGGAGATGCTATGCGTCGGATCTGTGACGTTCCACACAAGAGCCGGTGACTTAGTCGACAGGGCTCGCGCGCCTGGGCAAGATGAAAGTCCAGGTCACGAATGAGCTCGAAGCTCCCACATCAAGGTTCGAACCCCCCGCCTCCGCGGCGCAAGAGCTCCGAGGTTCGTCCTGCCGTGCAACCGGCCGAACGGCGCCACGCTGATCGTTGGGCGTCGGACGCGAAGATTCAGATACTCGCACCCATCGAGGCACACGCTACCGCGCTCGACGTGAGCGCTACCGGCGTTCAAGTCGTGCTGGATCGCTGGCTTTCGACCGGTGCCCTGTGCGATCTCCGAATCACGACCCATACCGGCCGAATCATCTTCAAGCGCGCTCGTGTCATCTGGGCACGCCGTGTGGGTGAAGAATGTGTCGCTGGTCTCCACGTGGTGGGCTCGATCGTGCCACCCGCGCTCGACGACTAGGCTCCTCGAGCGTCCGGACGAGCCGAGGTCACCGTTTCCGCTGCGCTTTGTCTGCGCTGAGCGACTTGGCGGCTTGACGGATCGGCTTGGGCAAAATAGAACACGTTTCACTTCTAGTTGAACCCTTACGACCCGGAACCGGGAGGTAGAGACATGGCCAAAGTAGCCAACACAGCAGAGTACTTCGACACCCTTGCCGATCGCTTCGACGCCGATCAGGCCAAAGGCGTCAATGCGCAGATCCAATACACCCTTGCCGGCGACGGCGGCGGCGAGTGGACGATCTCGATCGAAGACGGCGTCTTCAAGGGCGTGCAGACGGGCGGCGTCGAGAAGCCGACGCTCAACGTGATGATGGACGCAGCGAAGTTCGTCGAAATGGCCAACGGAGACCTCGACGGCCGCAAGGCGTTCCTCACACGCAAGCTCAAGGTGAAGGGCAACATCGCCCTCGCTCAAAAGATGCAGAAGTTCTTCCCTCAGGGCTAATCAACTTTCACCAGGCGGAGCGCATTCATGAGCGAGTTCCTTTCGGCGCCGTACGTATTGGAATACACGTACACCCGAAGCACCGGTCCCGTGGTCGGGCGTTTCTTGGAGAGCCTTCGATACGAAGTTCTCGAGGGAGTGAAGACGGCAGACGGTCGCGTGCTTTGCCCACCTCTCGAATACGATGAGGAGGGCGAGCCCACGACCGGCGAGTTCGTCCCGCTACGGCCGGCCGGCACGGTGAAGTCGTGGTCATGGGTGCAGGAACCTCGCGAAGCGCATCCTTTCGACCGTCCGTTCGCTTGGGCCCTCATTCAAATCGACGGCACCGACAACGCCATGGTGCATGCAGTCGATGCGGGGAAGGCTAATCGAATGAGTACGGGAATGCGCGTCCGTCTGCGCTGGGCCGATGAAAAGAGCGGCACGATTCGCGATATCTCCTGCTTCGAGCCCATCTCACCGTTCATGCCGGGCCCCGTTCACCTCCAGTACGACGTGAACCCGGGCAAGCACTACAGCGCGTACTTGCGCGGCTTGGAGGAGGGCAAGATCATCGGCGGGCAGGATCCCGAAGCGGGAAAGGTCTACGTGCCGCCCCGCGGAGCCGATCCATCGACCGGCAACCCGACTACGGAGTACGTAGAGGTCCAAGATGTAGGCGTCCTCACGACGTTCACGATCATCCGCATTCCGTTCGAAGGCCAGAAGCTCAAGCCGCCATATTGCTTCGGCGCTATCGTGCTCGATGGATCGGACAGCCCCATCTACCATCTGATCAGCGGCGTCCCGCACGACGAGATTCGAATGGGCATGCGCGTGAAGGCGAAGTGGAAGCCCAAGGAGGAATGGGAGACCTCTCTCGAGAACATCCTCTACTTCGAGCCAACCGGCGATCCGGACGCGCCCTTCGATAGCTACAAGGAGCATCTCTAATGCGCGACGTCGCGATTGTGTCCTTCTCACAGCTTCCGTCGGTGAAGGCGATCCATGCAGCGGACGAGCCGGAGCTCGTTCAGCCCGTCACGTCGGATGCGATGGCGCAGGTTGGGCTGAGTCAACAGGACATCGGCTTCACGTGTTCTGGGAGCACGGACTACCTTCCCGGTCGACCGTTCTCATTCGTTGCGGCGGTTGATGGGCTCCAGGCTTGCCCCGCGATTCGCGAGTCACACGTCGAAATGGACGGGGCCTTTGCGCTCTACGAAGCCTGGGTTCGATTGATGCACGGGGACATCGACACCGCGCTCGTTTTTTCCTTTGGGAAGTGCTCACTCGGACCAGTGCCCGACGTGCTCAATTTGCAGAACGACCCGTACTACGTGCAACCGCTCGGGCTCGACTCGATCAGCGCCGCGGCCCTGCAGGCGCAGGCGATGATCGACGCCCGCAAGGCCACCGAACGCGATTTTGCGGAGGTTGCGGCGCGCAACCGCAAGAACGCGATCGACAACCCGAATGCGCACATCAAGGGCGATTTCAGCGTGGACGCGATGCTGGACGAGCCGTACATCAGCTCCCCCTTGCGCAAAAGCTTCTGCTCGCCTCTTTCCGATTCTGCGGCAGCCGTCGTGCTCGCTGCGGGCGACAAAGCAAAGGAACTGGTGAAGCGGCCTGCTTGGATTCGCGGAATCGATCACCGAACCGAGCCGAGCGCACTTGGACAGAGAGACCTCACCGCTTCGCCGTCGACCAAGCTCGCGGCCGAAAAGGCCGGCGTTAGCAAGGGTAGGGTCGACGTGGCCGAGCTTCACGCGCCCTTTGCTCACCAGGAGCTCATTCTCCGTGAGGCGATGGGGCTCGGGGACGACGTGAGCATCAATCCATCGGGCGGCGCCTTGGCGGCCAACTCACTCATGACGGCGGGCCTGATTCGATTCGGAGAGGCCGCCAGTCGCATTCTCTCGGGGGATGCGGGCCGCGCGGTGGCGCACACGACGAACGGCGTCTGCCTCCAGCACAACCTCGTCGCTGTCTTGGAGGGCGAATAATGGCCGAGCACTGTGCAGTCATCGGGATTGGGCAAACCCAGCACCGGGAGAGCCGGCGCGACCTCTCGATTCCGGGTCTGGTTCGAGATGCAGCGATTCGTGCGCTTCAAGATGCCGAGATGACCTGGAAGGATATCGACTCCATCGTCATCGGCACCGCGCCCGACATGTTCGAGGGCGTGATGATGCCGGAGCTATGGCTCTCGGACGCTCTCGGCGCCGTCGGGAAGCCGATCTTTCGCGTGCATACGGCCGGTTCCGTCGGTGGTTCGACTGCGGTCGTAGCGTCCCACTTGGTCCAAGGTGGCGTACACGAGAAGGTCCTCACGCTCGCGTTCGAGAAGCAGAGCGAGGCGAACGCGATGTGGGCGCTCTCTCCCTCAATTCCCTTCCAGCCGCAGCTGGTTGCCGGCGCCGGTGGCTACTTCGCACCGCTCATCCGTTCCTACATTCGTCGTGCAGACGCGCACCCCGACACGGGCTGTATGGTGGCGGTCAAGGACCGACAGCACGGCATGCTCAACCCCAACGCTCATCTGCACCTCGATCAAACGCTCGAACAGGTGAAGGCCTCTCCGATGCTTTGGGATCCGATCCGGTACTCGGAGACCTGCCCCTCGTCCGACGGCGCCGTGGCGATGGTGCTGGTTAGCGAAAAGCACGC
>JBLYYU010000487.1:0-2508 GCA_048550275.1 Polyangiales bacterium | reverse complement strand
GGCGTACCCATCCAGGCAAGCCTCGACACCGACTGAAATGCCCAGGCTCCCTAGGTCGAAGCTCAGGCTCAGCTCCTCTACCGGGATCGAGGAGACGACCGGGCAGTCACTCGCCACCGGCAGCCGATCGGCGAGGTCCGCCCGCTCGTCTTCGAAGGCCGCGACGCTGGCCTTGGCCTCCACTTGGGTCTGCCAGACCACGTAGACGATGAAGTCTTGGATGGACTCCTCGGAGACGCTGTCCTCGTACGTCTCTACTGCGTTGAAGGCACACCCCCGCATGCGCGTGCGGAAGGCCGCGTTGTAGCTGAGATCGGCGCTGGCGGCCCGGAGGTGGCGCATGTGATTCGCCACCTCGGCGGCCGTCGCCGAGCCGCAGTAGCTGGACAGGCAGGTATAGAAGCAAGTGTCCGAGGCGGGACTGCAGTCCGCTTCGCAGTCGACCCACGCACGCTGGAGCTCGGCCATCACGAAGTAGTGCTGGTTGTCGGCCACAAGGAGATCATTCACAAAGGGAATCATCGCCTCGACATAGCGCCGTGCCGCGTCCTCGACGCAGTCGTCGAAGTCGCGCCTGACCTCGCGCATCCCATCGCCAGTGGGCGCCGGTGGCGCCGGCGGCAGGGTGGCAGTGTCGCCGCCAGCGGCCTCGACCTGGTCCGCGAAGTCCTGCACCTCGGGGTCCTTCGGTGAGATGGCCAATGCGTGCGTGGCGTGGGCGGCGGCCGCGATGATGTCGCCACGCTGCAGCATCAACCCGCCGAGGCGAAGGTGCATGTTCAGCGACTCGGGGTGATACTCGAGGCCCCGGCCGAAGTAGTAGATGGCCCTGTCGGGCTCGTCGCTGACGTCGTAGGCGTGACCGAGGTTCGACCAGATGCTCCACAGCCGCGGCTCCACGTCCGCCGCGTGCAACAGCACACCCTTCGCCTCATCGATTCGCTCGGCGGCCAGCAACGCCCAGCCAAGCTGATTGAGCGCGCGCTCGTCGGCCGGGTCGGCGAGGACCGCGTTGGCGAAGCACCATGAGGCGACCCTGAGGCTCCCTTGAAAGATGGCGCTGACGCCGGCCATGACCCAGGCCTCGGACTCGGTCTCCGGCTCGATGGTGATGGAGGCGTCTTTGTCCGAGGACGCCTCCGAGCTCGACGCGAAGAGCATCGCGAGGTGCGCCGTCAGCTCGTTTCGCGTCGACGCGGGGATGAGCTCCGCGTGCTCGTCCCGCAGCGCTGTGGCCTGCTCTAGGACCTGCGGCTGGCTGTACCCCTGCTCAATGAAGGGGCTTGGCCACGGGAGGGTCGTGCCGTTGCCGCCCTCTCCACCACTTCCGCCCGTGCCCGACGTCTCGCTGCACCCCGCGATGCCCAGCGTGAGCAGGAAGACGAATCCAAACACGTGCCGCACGACAACCTCCCGGTCCGGTCGATGGATCACGTGGGGTCGTCGGGCTGCGCCTGGCCATACGTAATTCTTTACTCGCTAGCCGGTTGTATCCGCTGGGTTTGCGTATCTTTGGCTTCGGTTTCGCGTACGAGCTCGCCGTCGCGCCAGATGACAAAACGTTTGGGCGCGAGACCGCTTCTTACGAGCTGCTCACTCGTCAGGATCGGTCTTTTTTTCGCGGCGCAGTCTGGTCCCACTCTCGAGGAGATGGCACTCGCTGCAGAGCGCCCTCTTCCCGTCGACCACAACCTCTGCCACATGCTCCCCGCAGGCTTCGCAAATGACAACGCTCGCCACGTCCTTTGGCATTAGGCATTTCTTAGCACGCGGTTCCTGGGCGTGCCTTGGATTCCAGGCGCTTCGTCGACCGGATTCTGCCGTTGGCTTTCCGTTCGGCAATGAGAACAATTACGTATGTCAGAAACGGACATGTGGCGGCAGGTTGAGTGGGCGGGCGCTGCCGTCGGTCGCTCGGCACCGTACGGGCCTTGGACACGCCGCATCGGTCTCCCTTAGGAGTCGCTAGGGAAGCCGCGCTGGTCGGATGCTAACGCTGCACCTTCATGATCGACGCAAGCGTCGGCCGGAATCACGTTGATGGCGACGCTACCGACACCAAGCGCGTGCGTCATGGTCGACCCGCCGTTGCCCTGTAGCGGCCCAAGCTTCAGGTCGTCGGCTCTGACGTTGACTTGATCGGTGGGCTGGTCGAAGCCGCACGTGTCGCCGGGGGATTCGATCTTTCGGCGCTGGGACTACCGCAAGAGTCTGCGGACCGCAGCCGTGGGACTTGGGCTTGACCCCACGACCTGAAGTCCCTCCTCGCGCCGAGGACGCCTGGAAGGTGATGCACGCCCGTTGCGGAACGGGCGTGAAACTCTCTGGTGACGCGCTGAACGCGGTAGCAGGTAGGGAGGCCGCCAAAGGAGACGCAACCGCCCGAATCGACGTGCAATCTGGGCGCGCGCTTGCGATCGACACACCGTGTGTCAAAACGGGGCTTGAATCGGCCAAAAGCGCAGGAATCGACACCTTGAAAAACCGAAGGATTGCAAATAGTTGAGG